>JACDBZ010000218.1 GCA_013694645.1 Chloroflexota bacterium | reverse complement strand
GTGGCCTTCGTCCCGGCCGATCGGCACCGATTCGGCCTGGTGCTCTCCTTTCCGCTGAAAGACAACATCGTCCTGAACGACTATCACGCATCCCCCTATGCGCGAGGGTTGGTGCGCAACGATGAGGCCATCAACGCCCGCGCCCAGACATGCGTGACCGAGTTCGACGTCCGCACCCCGTCCATCCATGTCAATGCCGGCACCCTGTCCGGGGGCAACCAGCAGAAGGTGGTGGTCGCGCGCGAGCTCGGCCGCGACCTGAAGCTCCTCGTCCTCGATCAGCCGACGCGCGGCCTCGATGTCGGGAGCATCGAGTTCATCCACGCCGAGACGATCAAGCGACGCGACGCGGGCACGGCGGTCCTGCTCATCTCGGCTGAGCTCGACGAGGTCCTCGAGCTGTCGGACCGGGTCGGCGTGATGTATCGCGGCGAGCTGGTCGCGATCGTGGACGCGCGCAGCGCCGATCGAGAGGAGATCGGGCTTCTCATGGCAACCGGTGGGCGGATCAGCCCCGAGGCCACCAAGAGCATGACGGCCGAGCTGGAGCAGGTGTCGTGACCGACACGCCGCGAGCGCGGCAGGCGCCGCTGGTCAGGCGCATCCTCCGACTCGTGACCGTGCCCGTCGCGGCGGTCCTCGGCGGGTTCGTGGTGGGTGGCGTCGTCATCCTGCTCTCGAGCCTCGCGAGCGGTTCGCTCGATCCCAGCCTACCGATCAGGGCCTACGCCAGCCTGCTCGAGGGTGCGTTCGGCAGCACGCGCGGCATCCTGTTCACGATCGTCAGCGCGACTCCCCTGATCCTCGGCGGCATGGCGGTCGGCCTCGGCTTCAAGGCCGGACTCTTCAACATCGGCGCGCAGGGCCAGTTCCTGATGGGAGCGCTCGGCGCCGCGGCGACCGGCGCCGCACTGGCGCAGAGCTCCGGCTTTGTGGCCGTGACGGGCGCCATCCTGGCCGGTGCGTTCCTCGGCGCCGCATGGGGCTTCATCCCCGGCGCGCTGAAAGCCTGGACCGGGGCGCATGAGGTGGTGACGACCATCATGCTCAACTTCATCGCTGGCGCGCTCATCGGCTACCTGATCACCGGGCCACTCGAGGCGCCCGGTTTCTCCTTCTCGCGCACCGGCGCGCTCGGCAACTCGCAGTTCCCCAACTTCTTCGGATCCAGCATCCATCTCGGCGTCTTCATCGCCTTCGCGCTCGTCCCCGTGGTGTGGTGGCTTCTGTGGCGCAGCACGCTGGGATTCGAGATCCGAACAGTTGGCGCCAACCCGGATGCGGCCCGCTACGCCGGCATGCATCCGGCGGCGATCACGATCCTGACCATGTCCCTGTGCGGCCTCTTGGCAGGCCTCTCTGGCGCCGGCCAGATCCTGGGGATCAGCCACTTCATGAACGCGTCGTATGGAACCTCGATCGGGTTCGACTCGATCTCGGTGGCGCTCCTCGGCCGCGCTCATCCGGTCGGCATCATGCTTGCTGCCCTGCTCTTCGGCGCCCTGAGAGCAGGCTCGGGGCTGATGCAGATCGAGGCGGGCATTCCGGTCGAGATCATCGATGTCATCCAGGCCATGGTTCTGCTCTTTCTGGCTGCCGACGTCATGATCAGGAGGGTGCTCCGCGTCCGCGGACCGAGCATCGAGCCCGATGAGCTCCAGACGGTCAGCAAGACCTACGGCAGCGGGTCGATCTGATGGAGGTCGTGTACGGGATCCCGGTCATCGGTGTCTTCTTTCAGTTCATCGGATACCTGATCGAGGTCACTCCCGGGATCGCTCCCATCGTGGTGGGCCTGGCGGCGCCGATCGCCCTCGGCGCGCTCTGCGGAATCATGAACGAGCGCTCCGGAATCGTGAACATCGGCATCGAGGGCATGATGCTGTCGGGCGCATTCGCAGGATTCCTGGCCGCCGGCCTCTATCAGCAGTCGTTCGGGGGCGAGGCGATCGGCCCGTTCGGCATCACGCCCGCCCTGCTGGTCGGCGTCCTGGCGGCCGTCGTGACGGCGATGCTGCTCTCTGCACTCCATGCCTGGCTGTCGATCACGGTCGCCGCGGACCAGATCATCAGTGGCGTAATCATCAACGTCTCGGCCCTGGGGCTCACCGGCTACCTCAACCGGCTGCTCATCTCGCCCAACCCCCGGCTCGGAGCGGGAACGTTCTCCTCGGTTCGGCTGCCGCGTGAGATCAGCGACCTCCCGATAGTCGGGTGGCTGCTCGAGATGTTCCTTGACCAGGGACCAATCGCGATGTCGGTCATCGTCCTCGTTCTTCTCCTGCAGATCCTGCTCTTCCGGTCCCGCTGGGGACTCCGCACGCGGGCCGTTGGCGAGCATCCGCGCGCCGCGGATACGGTCGGCATCAACGTCATCCGCCTCCGCTATCGGAACGTCATCGTCGGCGGCATCTTTGCGGGCCTCGCCGGCGCGTACCTCACCCTGGAGGGCACCGGATCGTTCCAGAACAACATGACGGCCGGGCGAGGCTTCATCGCGCTGGCGGCGGTCATCTTCGGGCGCTGGACGCCGCTCGGCGCATGGGGAGCGGCGCTCCTCTTCGCCTTCTCGGGTGCCTTCGGACAGGCGATACGAATTCGACCCCCGGGTGACGCTCTCCCGGA
>JACDBZ010000202.1 GCA_013694645.1 Chloroflexota bacterium | reverse complement strand
AACGTCGGACGCGGTGGTGGTGGGCGAACGGTGCTGCCCTCGACCGGGAGTTCAGCTCCGCTATAGCGGTTTGCGGATACAGGGCACCGCTAGTTCCCCGCCTAGCACGACCGGCCGCGATGGTAGGCCAAGGGGGGTGCATCGGTCAATCGAGGGATGGCGGAGAGGGAGGGATTCGAACCCTCGACGGGTTGCCCCGAACGGCATTTCCAGTGCCGCGCCATAGGCCTCTAGGCGACCTCTCCACGGGATGCGGCGTGGCGGAGAGGGAGGGATTCGAACCCTCGGTGCTATTCGCACACCGCTTTTCGAGAGCGGCACCTTAAACCACTCGGACACCTCTCCGCGCCGGTGCGAGTCTAGCGCACTCCTCCACCGGGGTCAGACCGATGCGGAGGCTGGAGCCAGTCGCCGCGCCTCGCTTTCGCGCACGCCGGAGACGACCGACAGCTGATGTGGCATTGCGGTATCGCGTGCAAGGTTGATAGCCCCACCCGCGGCGCCGCGCTCGAGATCGGGCATGGCGAACACGAGCGCGCGAACCCGAGCTTCGAGCAGCGCGCCCACGCACATGGCGCATGGCTCGTGCGTGGTGAAGATGGTCGCCTCGACCAAGCGCCGCCTGCCGAGCTTGCTCGCGGCCGCCTGGATGGTGAGCAGCACGGCGTGGGCCGTCGGGTCCTCCCCGGCGGTGACTCGTTGGTGATCCCGCGCGATCATCGCGTCGTCGATCACGGCCACGGCGCCCACCGGCGACTCGCCTTCCTCGGCGCCGCGTTTCGCCTCCGCGATCGCCTCGGCCATGTAAAGCTCGTAGTTCATCGGTCCGCCTCTGGCTCGGCCGCCACTGGATCGGTGGCCCGACTGTCGCGCGAGTCTAGCAGGGGCGGTATGAATCCTGCACTCTCGGTCAGCCTCGTACACGAATCGCTCCAGACAGCCGTTTTGGGTCCCCCACGGCCGAGACGAGCACTGCCGAGAGGTCCATGACCCTTCCCCGCGACCACCGATTGCGCGCCGGCGCATCATTCCTGGCCCTCGCAGCGGTCTTCGCTCTCAGCCTCAGCGTGCCGATCCCATCTCCACCCGACGGTGGCCGAGAGTCGGTCATGCTCGAGGTGAGTGAGCGCCTTCCGGGTTGGAGCGTCGAACGACTCGAGCGATCCTGGGAGGGCGCCTACACGGTGGTCACGCTGTGCGCCGGACGCGAGGTGGGCTTCCAGTTCGTGCCCGGACACGGACTTCCGGCGCGGGATGCCTGGATTCAGCCCAACGATGCGTTCTCCCGGGACCGGCTCCGCGGGGTGTCCGACCACTGGCGCCACCTGGTCTGGTACCACGATCCGGCGTTGATCAACACGCTCTCGTGTGACGAAGAGATTGCCGGTAGCAGGCACACATCGATGGAGACGCGGCCGTACGACTGAGCAGCAAAGAGAGCCCGGCCGCTGAGGCCAGGCTCTCCTCGGAATCGCGCAGCGAGGTCAGGTGGTGCTGCGGGAGTCCACGTCCGAGACGGGCATCATGAAGCCAACGACCAGAAACACGATCGCGGTCAGGAAGTGGACGATCATCTCGCCGCCACCGAGGGGCATGATTCCGAAGCCATTCGGAGCCAGCAGCCCGATGATGCCGAGCAGCAGATACGCGACGCCAAATGCGCGCACCACCATGAGCGCAGTCGCCGTGCTCGTCGATGCGTACAGCAGCACCGCACCGAGCACGAGGTGCACGATATTGGCTACGACGTTCACCGGGACGAGCCCGAGGACCGCCGCGTCCGCGACGTCCATTCCCTGGACCGAGTCAGCCGTGGGGCTGATGGCCGGAAGGAAACCGAGGATACCGACGAGGACGAAGACGGCGCCGAAGACGAGTGCCACGAGCCGAGCGAGTCCCATAGATTCAACCTCCCTCTCTGCCTGGCCCCTCCAACATGGCAGGAGCCGACCTTTGTCTAGCATACGAACGCAACGCTGCGTCGCATATTCTGACGCTCATACGGACACCGAAGGGAATTCACATCATCGATCGCCCGCCGACGCAGACCCGGCACAGCTGGACGAGGCTGGACACCGGGATGCTCGCGGCCGTGGTCCTGGGCGCGGCACTCATCAGACTCGTGAGCCTGGGGCGGCCGACCGAGCTCGTCTTCGACGAGATCTTCTACGCGCGTGACGCCTGCTGGTACGTTGTCGGCACGGAGAGCGTCTGCGGCATCAGCGACCTCGCCAGCAGATCGCACCCGCCGCTGGGGAAGTGGCTGATCGGTGCCGGCATCGCCACCTTCGGGTACGACCCCTTCGGCTGGCGAGTCGCGGTTGCGATCGCCGGAACCCTGAGCGTCGGCCTCGTCTATCTGCTGGCCTGGCAACTCCTGCGCGGTCACGTCGCCGGGCGTGGCGCGACGGTGGCAGCGACCGCCGCGTCGGGCCTGCTGGCGACCGACTTCCTGCACCTGGTGCAGTCGCGCGTGGCCATGCTGGATGCGTTCATCGCGCTGTTCGTCATCGGCGCAGTCGCATTCATCGTGCTCGACCGCGATCGGGTGCGGCAGCGGTCGGACGTCCCGTGGTGGTGGCGCCTCAGCCTCGGTCGACCGTGGCGGCTGCTGGCCGGCGTCTGCCTGGGCGCGGCGACGGCCACGAAATGGTCAGGAGCATATGTCGCTCCCGCCGTCATCGGTCTCGTCATCGCCTGGGAGATCGTCGAACGCCGTCGTCACGCGCCTGGGGTCGGATGGAGGGGCGCCTTCTCCGAGGCATTCCGCCGTGAGGCGGTTCCGACCATCGTGCTGCTCGGCGTGGTGCCGCTCGCGGTCTACATCGCCAGCTACACCGGGCGCATGCCGGGCGTCGTCCTGGCGCCGCCGTGGGAGGTCGGATCGGTGTGGCGCGGCATCTGGGATCACCAGGGGGCGATGCTCGACTTCCACACCACGCTCGGCGGCGATCACCCGTATCAATCACCGTCGTGGTCATGGTCGCTCCTCCGCCGACCGGTGGCGTACTGGTTCAGCGACGAGGGCGCGACGTACCGCGAGATCCTGGCTGTCGGCAATCCTGTCTTCTGGTGGCCGGGGCTCATCGCCCTGGTCGTGCTCGGCATCACCTGGTGGCGTGCGGCATGGGCATCGCATCGGCCCGAGCCGGTCATCCTGGCTGCCGCCGCGGCGACGTACCTGCCCTGGCTCGTCCTGTCCGGTGATCGCAGCCAGACCTTCCTGTGGTACTTCCTCCCCACCGTCCCGTTCCTGGCCCTGGCGCTCGGCTCTCTGGCCGCCGTCGTGTGGGAGCGAACCGTCGGCCGCGTCGCCGTCGTGACGTACGGATTGCTGATCACCGCGAGCTTCGCCTTCTACGTCCCGATCCTGACGGCGCTGCCACTCGAACCAGGCGGTTGGCGCCTGCGGATGCTGTTCAGCGACTGCGAGCGCCCGGGGGCGCCTACACAGACGCTGCCGGATGACTCCTCAAGCCAGGGCGTGCCGCCCGACGGCTGGTGCTGGATCTGAGCCGGTTCCGGACGCACCGCAACCCGGCGCGACAGTGTCCGGCTTCGCCAT
>JACDBZ010000198.1 GCA_013694645.1 Chloroflexota bacterium | reverse complement strand
CGGTCGATATTTCGGTCGAATCCCGCATCGGGTCCGTCTCGCGCCGGAAACAACCGATATTTCGGCGCCTGGCACGCGCGGGGAGCGCGTGGGTGCTCTGTTCGCGACGGATGGATACGGAAAGTTCGACACAACCCGTCAAGGACGTCCCAGGCCACGGCCAACGACGAAAGGCACCGACGCACGCGGCACCGTATCCTTGAGGGCGACATGCCCTCCACTGATCCCGACCAGCCGACCGAGACGATCGACGAGCTCAATCTCGTCAATGCCGGCTACGTCGCCGGCCTGTACGAGAAGTACCGGAGCGACCCCGACAGCGTCGAGCCAGAGTGGCGCAGCCTGTTCGACTCCGGCGCGGGCGGCTTCGAGCCGGTGGAGGCCCCGACGCGGGCGACCAACGGGAACCGCCTGGCGGACACCAGGACGGGTTCGGCGGGACCGTCGGCCGCGGGTGGAGTCACTCCCATCACGGGTCCGGCGGCCAGCCTGGCGCGAAACATGACGGCCAGCCTCGGCGTGCCGACCGCCACGAGCTTCCGCGAGATCGACGTCGCGACACTCGAAGCACGGCGCAGGGAGCTGAACCAGCAGATCACCCCGCGCAAGGTGAGCTTCACGCACCTCATCGGCTGGGCGATCGTGCAGGCGGCAATCGAGCAGGGCTCGATGACCCATTACTACACGGAGCTGGACGGCAGGGCGCACCGCGTGGACCCGGGGTCCATCAATCTCGGCCTGGCGGTCGACGTGGAGCGCAAGGATGGCGGTCGCTTTCTGGTGGTCCCCGTCATCAAGGGCGCCGCGGACATGGACTTCTCCGCCTTTCACGCCCGCTACGAGGAGCTGGTCGAGAAGGCGCGCACGAACAAGCTGTCGCCCGACGATTTCGCCGGCGCCACCATCACGCTGACCAACCCCGGGACGCTGGGGACGACCGCCAGCGTGCCGCGTCTCATGCCGAACCAGGGCAGCATCATCGCCACAGGCACGATTCGCGACGTCGGCGGCGATCGGCGCATGACGATCACCTCGACCTACGACCATCGGATCATTCAGGGTGCCGAATCCGGCATCTTCCTGCGTCGCCTGGACGGACTGCTGTCCGGCGAGGATGCCTTTTTCGCCGATGCCTTCGCTGCGCTCGGCGCCCGCGCAGCCGACGTGACGACTGATGAGCCGATGCCGTCTCCGGCGGAGTCTGCCGGGGCGCCGGTCGCATCCTCCGCTGGCGAGCAGCATGACCTGCTCAAGGCGGTGGCCGCCGGTGTGGCGCTGGTCAAGGCATACCGCCATTTCGGCCACATGGCAGCACGGCTCGATCCGCTCGGCGCGGAGCCGACCGGTGATCCCGCGCTCGATCCGACGCCCCTCGGCCTGACGGACGCAAGCATGGCTGCCGTGCCGGCCGACCTGCTGCGCATCTACGTCGCCGGCGAGACCCTGGCCGAGGCGCTCCCCCATCTCCAGGAGACATACTCCGGCACGATCGCCTACGAGGTCGAGCACCTCGGCTCCCACGAGGAGCGGGTCTGGCTGCGCCGGGTCATCGAGTCGGGCGACCACCGGCTGCCGATGGAGCCCGAGGACCAGGTTGCGCTGCTGGAGCGGCTCATCAGTGTCGAAACGCTCGAGCGCTTCCTCCACAAGGCCTATCTCGGTCAGAAGCGATTCAGCATCGAAGGCCTGGATGTCATGGTGCCCATGCTCGACGTGATCATCGGCGACGCGGCCGATCAGGGCGCCCGCAAGGTCATGATCGGCATGGCGCACCGCGGCCGGCTGAACGTGCTTGCCCACGTCGTGGGCGTCAGCTACGAAGGGATCCTCGCCGAGTTCGAGGCCGGACGCGCCGGAGGCGACGCCAGCACAGCGCCGAAAGGCGGCCTGGACGACGTGAAATACCACCTGGGCGCCGAGGGCGGCTACCTGACCGCCGACGACGAGGAGGTTCGCGTCGTGCTCTCGCCGAACCCGAGCCATCTCGAGGCGGTCGACCCCGTCATCACCGGGCGCACGCGGGCAGAGCAGACCGACCGATCGGCGCCGATTGCGACCACCAACGCGGCCTCGACGCTGCCGCTTCTGATCCACGGCGATGCCGCTTTCGCGGCACAGGGCGTGGTGGCCGAGACGTTCAACATGGCGCGGCTCGACGGCTATTCGACCGGCGGCACCGTCCACCTGATCGCAAACAACCAGGTCGGCTTCACGACCGGGCCGCGAGAGGGCCGCTCGACGGACTATTCATCGGACCTGGCAAAGGGCTTCGATGCGCCGATCTTCCATGTCAACGCCGATGACCCCGAGGCATGCCTTGCCGCCGCTCGCCTGGCGATGATGTACCGGGAGGCGTTCGGACACGATGTCGTGATCGATCTGGTCGGATATCGCCGCTACGGCCACAACGAGGGCGACGAGCCGGGATACTCGCAACCGGCAATGTACGCCCGGATCGCCAAGCACCCGAGCGTTCGGGAGCGGTACCAGGCCCAGCTGGTGGAGGCCGGAGCCATCACGGCGGCGGATGCGGAGACGAAGGTCAAGGCAGCGCAACGCGATCTCGCCTCGCGCCAGGCTTCGCTGCGCAAGGGCGTCGACGAGAGCGATGGCGAGCTCGACCGCGGTTCCGAGGCGATCCCGCAGCAGAAGGTGGCCGAGCCCGAGACCTCGGTCCCGGTGGCGCTCCTGCGCGAGATGAACGCGGCGCTCGCCGCGGTCCCCGACGGCTTCGCCATCCACCCGAAGCTGGGCAAGCAGCTGGATCGGCGCACGGTGGCCCTCGACGACGACGAGCCGCGGATCGATTGGGGCCACGCAGAGCTGCTCGCCTTCGCCACGTTGCTCCGTGAAGGGACGCCGATCCGGTTGACCGGCCAGGACACCGTGCGCGGCACCTTCAGCCAGCGTCATGCCGGACTCTGGGATGCGCAGACCGGCGAGCGCCATGTGCCGCTCCAGCACCTGCCCCGCTCGCGGGCGTCGTTCGAGCTTCACAACTCCCCGTTGAGCGAATACGCGGCGCTCGGATTCGAGTACGGCTACGCGGTCACCGCTCCCGATGCGCTGGTGCTGTGGGAGGCGCAGTACGGCGACTTCGTGAACGGGGCGGAGATCATCCTGGACCAGTTCCTGGTCTCGGGCCTGGCGAAGTGGCGCCTCACCTCCCGCCTGACGCTGCTCCTGCCGCACGGCTACGAGGGCTCCGGACCCGAACATTCGTCGGCGCGCCTGGAGCGCTTCCTGGCGCTCGGCGCCGAGGGCAACATCCGCGTCGTCTACCCGACCACCCCGGCGCAATATTTCCACCTCCTGCGCAGACAGGCGCGCCACCCGGATGCTCGGCCGCTGGTGGTGATGACGCCGAAGTCACTCCTGCGCCTGCCGCAGGCAGCGTCGCGCGCCTCCGAGCTTGCCCAGGGCTCGTTCCGCAGCGTTCTCGATGACCCACGTCACGCCGCCGATGCGAAGGCGGCCGCGAAGGTCCGCCGCATCCTCCTGTGCAGCGGCAAGATCTATTTCGACCTCGTCGGATCGGACCATCTCAACGATGCAACCGACATCGCCGTCATCCGGGTGGAGCGCCTCTACCCGTTCCCGGACGAGGAGCTCCAGGCCGTCCTCGATCGGTATCCGAAGATCGAGTCCTTCGCCTGGGTCCAGGAAGAGCCGCGCAACATGGGCGCGCGCAAGTTCGTGCTGCCCAGGATTCGCCACCTGGTGCCGTACCAGATCCCGCTCGCGGACATCTCGCGCCCCGAGCGCTCACGCCCCGCGGAGGGCTACCCGGCAGCGCACCACGTCGAGCAGGAGCGGATCGTGCGCGAGGCGCTCACCGAGCATTGATCGGCTGTCATCGGACCTTCAGCCCGCGCGATCTTGCAAATGTTGAGGGTGCCGACGATCCCTGACTCGATCCAGTACAGGACCAGGATCATCATCAGCGACCATCCCCAGAAGGCGACGCCGATGAGCGGAATCAGGTTGACCGCAACGAGCACGGCGGCCGACAACCAGCGCACTGCGCGGATGATACCCGGCTGCTTCCTATACTCAGCCGCATGACCGCCGCCTCCCCGCCGCTGCTCGAGCGCTACCGCGACCTGATCGCGGGCGAGGGTGAATCGTTCCCGATCTCGCTCGGCGAAGGCGGCACGCCGCTCATCCGCGCACGACGGCTGGGCGGAGAGATCGGCATCGAGCACCTGTATCTCAAGTTCGAGGGCGCCAATCCGACCGGGTCGTTCAAGGATCGCGGCATGGTCCTGGCGGTGAACCGAGCGCTGGGGGCAGGGGCCCTCGCGGTGGTGTGCGCATCGACCGGCAACACGAGCGCATCGGCCGCCGCCTACGCCGCGGCCGCCGGCTTACCGTGCCACGTCATCCTGCCGGCCGGCAAGGTGGCGCGCGGCAAGCTCGCGCAGGCACTCGCGGCCGGCGCGAGGCTGATCATGGTCGACGGCAACTTCGACGCGGCGCTGACCGCGGTGCGTCGCCTCGGCGAAGAGGGGCTGGCCGTGGTGGTCAACTCGATCAACCCGGATCGCCTCACGGGCCAGCAGACCGCCGCCTTCGAGATCGTCGATGCGCTCGGCACGGCTCCGGATGCGCTTGCGCTCCCGGTCGGCAACGCGGGCAACATCACCGCCTACTGGCGTGGCTTCCGCGCCTATGCGGACGCGGGCCGAACCCCGGACGGAAAGCTGCCGCGGATGCTCGGCTTCCAGGCAGAGGGCGCCGCGCCGATCGTGCGCGGTGAGCCGATCGAGGCACCCGAAACCGTGGCCACCGCGATCCGTATCGGGAATCCCGCCTCGTGGCAATGGGCGGTGGAGGCGCGCGACCAGTCAGGCGGCCTGATCGAGGCCGTCAGCGACGAGGAGATCCTCGACGCACAGCGCCTGATCGTGCGACTCGAGGGCGTCTTCTGTGAGCCTGCTTCGGCGGCAGGCGTTGCCGGCGTGCGGCGCCTCGCCGCGGAGCGGCGCATCGGCCCAGGAGAGACGGTCGTCTGCGTGCTCACCGGCCACGGCCTGAAGGATCCGGACGCCGTCCAGGCCGAAGAAGGCTCGCTGACGCCGATCCCGCCCGATCTCGGCGCAATCCGTGACGCGATGCAACTCTATGTGCGCCGGGAATGAGTCTCGCCCAAGTATCGGCCAGAACCGGCATGACCCGCGTCTGAAGCCGGGAATCACCGAAATTTGGCAGATCGGTTGGCGTGCAACGCGCCCAGTGGGCTACCGGCCCACCCTGTGAAACCCGTCCTAGCGTCGCGCTTCGCAATCATCTGACGCATGGCCACCGCGTATATACATATACACGCCGTGGCCCAACGCGATTGAAGCAACATGGGAATTGCGGCGCGCGACGCTAGCAGGAGCGACAGGCGCTGACGATGGCGGCGGCGAACTCCGCGGGCGCTGCGCTCTTGCTGACATACGCGGTCTCCGTGGCGCCCACCTGCGCGTGGCCGGTTGTGTCGTTCCAGCCCGTCATGACGACGCGCATGGATGGCCAGGCGCGAGCCATTCCGGTGATCATCGCGAGGCCGGCGTCGATGTCCGGGAGTCGCGGATCCACCAGCACGACGTCCGGTCGCTCCC
>JACDBZ010000192.1 GCA_013694645.1 Chloroflexota bacterium | reverse complement strand
CGGTGATCGGAAAATCGATCCAGCCATAATTCCGGGCATAGCCCGAGGCCCACACGACGCTCGCGATTCCGGCCGCGGCGAGATCGACCTCTTCGGGCATCGGCGGCTCGAACGTGAACGCCTCGCGTTCGTCCGCCGGCGCGTCGGCGCCGGCCGCCGCGATGTAACCGTCGATGATCGGCCGTAGCCGCTGGTCAAAGAACTGGTCAGCCTGCGCCAGCTTGATCGAGAGGTCCGGGGCCAGCATCAGACGCTTGCCCTCGACCCGCTGGATCCGCCCCAGAAGGGTCATCCTTTCTCGGCGGCGAAGCGCCGGAGATTCGTCTCGTGACCACCATGGTGGCCGGACAGATGCGGGTTGCCGGACAGACGCAGGCGTGGGTCGGGCATTCGGTCGACCGACGGCATCTCGAAGCCGAAGTTCCTGCCGTCGGTGGCCACCGCGGCGAGCCAGCGAAAGATGTCGCGGCCGCGGTAACGCCGCGGCACGCGTCCGGCCGAGCCCACCGAGAGATAGACCTCTCGTCCGGCTTCGACCAGCTCCTCCGCGATCTGGACACCCGACTGGCCGCTGCCGACGATCAGAACCGCGCCCTCCGGGAGCGATGACACGTTGCGGTAATCGTGCGAATGGGTCTGCGCCATGGCGGGGAGCTGCTCGGCGATCGCTGGGACCTTCGGGACGTGAAAGCCACCGGTGGCAACGACCACCTCATCGGCCTCGATCACCCCCTGGTTCGTGTTGAGCCGGAAGCCACCGCCGGGCCGGCCGCTCAGGCGATTGACCTCGGCGTCACGGACGACCGGTGCCCCGACCCTGTCAGCGTAGCCAGCGACCCGCGAAACCATCTCGTCGCGCGGCATGAAGCCGTCGGGATCCGGACCATCGTAGGGATACCCTGGCAGCGAGGTCGTGAAGTTCGGGCTGACCAGGCGGAAGGCATCCCAGCGATCCTGCCAACCACCACCAAGGGTCGGGCGGCGCTCGAGGACGATGTGCTCACGACCGGCCTGAGCCAGATAGTGGCTCATTGCCAAACCGGCCTGCCCACCGCCGACGACGACGGTCTCGGTCCTGGGCGGGAGGTTCATCTGGGGGCCAGAGTGCTCGTGCGTGGACCACCACGATACGCCGTCATGCAAGCCACGGGCAGAGCGTGAGACTGGGGTGGCCTACGGGAATCGAACCCGTAACCGTCGGATCCACAATCCGATGCTCTGCCGATTGAGCTAAGGCCACCACGAACCCGTCAATGTTCGACAGGACGGGTTTCGTATGGTCGCCGATGCGCTCCTCGTGGTCAACCGGACCGGAGTGGCTTTACTCGCGCCCGCGCATTGCGCGCAAGACCAGGATGACGAGCATGGAGCCGAGCGTGGCAATCACCAGCGCCCCGAGCCAGCCGGACGCCTCGTTCTGATCGAGCACGTTGACCCACAGAAAGCCACCGACCAGGCCACCGATGATGCCGATCGCCATCGTGCCGAGACAGCCGTAGCGCTGACGACCCGGGACGAATGCGCCGGCAATGGCTCCGGCCAGAAGGCCGATGATGATCCACCCGAAGATGCCGAGATCAGGCATGGTTCCTCCTTCGACTTGTCGCCTCGCCTGCTAGCACGCCCTGTGCCCTGCGGCCCGATATACCTGCCAAAGCCCGCGCGAGCGAGCAACCACGCGCGAATTGGCCGAGATTTCGATTGCCCGTGGGCATGACGGCCGCCCCGGTGCGGACATCATGCCGCGCACGAACCGAAAAATCGGTGAAAGCCTGCGTCGGGAGTCGCCCAAGCCCGATCCGGCCGAAATATCGACGACCGCGGAATCACTCACCGAGCGGTCCGGTCATGTCGAGGACGATCGAGCCGTCAGTCACCTCCACCGCGATGCGTTCGAGCGGTGGATCGGCCGAGTCGATCGGGATGCCGTCGTACGTCCACGCCCGCCCATCGCAGTCGGTGAGGCGGTCGACGCCGATATCAACCCGGCAATCGTCCCGGTCCGGGGTAGAGGCGTTCACCGCGCTGATGCCGCCGGCGGTCGAGGAAGCGACCACCACCGCCACCTGGACGCGACCGTCCCCGGCGTCGCGCTCGCCCGACCAACCGTGCGAACGGGTGAGAATGATGTCGCGCCGAACCGGGCCTGCGGCGACCTCACTGGCGGTGGCGAGCGTGACCACCGAATCGTCACGCGGCGGCGCCACGCTGAAGATGGCAGGGCGCACGACCAACGCCATGGCAACCACCGCCAGCGCGATAAGGAGGAAGCCGACCACGGCGCGCCGGATCGGGACCGGCTCATCCATCCGCATCGGGCGGCAGGAGCTCGATCAGCGTCCCGCCGGTGCAGTTGTAGAAGAGGGTTCCCTTGTAGTGCGCACAGCGGTCGTCCATCCCCCGTCGCACGAGCGCCGTGTGCCCGTGCAGCCAGAGCGGCGGGCCCAGGCGATCGGCGAGCCAGCGGAATGCGGTGAAGCCGCGGTGCGGGAGGTCCTCGTCATCATTCACGTCGCGAGGCGGCGCATGCGTGACGAGGAGCACGGGCCGCGCGCGCGATGCAGCGCTCCACGAGCCGATGACCCGCGCCCACATGCCGAGGGCCGAGACCTGCATGCCCCTCTTGTTGTAGATCGGCGAACCGGAGAAGCCCACCAGTCGCAGACCGAGCTCCTCGACCACGCGGCCGTCCGGCATGGGCTCAGGCAGGAGGGCCCGCCGCGTGTCGCTCCAGGCGGGGCCGACATCATGGTTGCCGCGGATATACCGAAGGGGGGCATGGAAGGCATCGGCGACGAAGGAGAGGTAGTCCGGTTCGAGGTCGCCGGCTCCGATGATCAGGTCGACCGCTCCGATCCGCTCGCGCGTGATCGTCGATTCAAGCGTCGGGTCCGGCTCGTCGGACACGGCCAGGAGCCGGATCGGCCGGCCATCCCGGCCGACGAAGGGGAGCGGATCGGGCCAGCGCACGGTCAGCCGATCCGTCATCGATGCTCGCCGCGATCGCCGGCCAGGTCGCGACGCGAAACCTCGTCGGTCGCGCCGCGCTGCACCACCGTTCTCGACTGCCTGCCCTGGCCCGCCTGTCGGACCTCATCGGCCCCGATCAGCGAGCTGGCGTCGAGCGTCGCCTGGCCGGGTTGTGTGAAGCCGGGAATCAGGAGCTGGGTGACGTCCGCGTCGACCTCCACTCCATCCGCGCGCAACGCGGCGGCTATTCGGTTGTGGCCATCGACCACGTAGTAGTCGTCGCCGACCTGCACGAGGTCGACCGGCGGCAGCATGGCGAGGCGGTCGATGGCCCCCGTGATGCGCTGCCAGCGGCCCCGCCAGTTCTGGCCGCGCAGGCGTGGCAACGGCAGGAAATCGGCGGTGTTCTGCGACGGATGGCGCATGGTCCCCACGACCCGGTCGAGCGGGACGCTGCGCAGCCCGACCCTGCGCCGCGGTGCGGCGGTGGCGGCCGGATGCCGGTCGAACAGCGACGGAAGGGTCGCGCGCGCGGCACGCCGTTGATTGCCGGCCTCTGTCCTCTGCTGACGCAGCACGTTCCGGCCCCTGCCCAGGACCGACCCGAGGCGGACGAGCGGCCTCAGTCGCCCTGCCACTCGCCAAAGAATGTTGCGGAAGTGCTGCATGCGTAATCCGAACCGGTTGAGAAGAGGGTTGCACCGGGTACTATGATGCGTTCCCGAGCATGGGCCATCAGGCCGCCAACGGCCTGCCGTTGATTGACAAGGAGCAAGTTGTTCGATGGCGACCGTCACATTCGACCACATGTACAAGAAGTACGGCGACGACGTCATCGCCGTCAACGACCTGAACCTGGAGGTCAAGGACGGCGAGTTCCTCGTCCTGGTGGGACCGTCGGGGTGCGGCAAGACGACCGCCCTGCGCTGTGTCGCCGGCCTCGAGGACATCAGCGATGGCAGGTTGCTGATCGGCGACCGCGTGGTCAACAACGTGGCGCCCAAGGATCGCGACATCGCCATGGTCTTCCAGAGCTACGCGCTCTACCCGCACATGACCGTCTTCGACAACCTCGCATTTGGGCTGAAGCTGCGCAAGATGAAGAAGGACGAGATCGATCGGCGGGTCAAGGAGGGCGCCAGCATCCTCGGCCTCGAGCGCTTCCTGGATCGCAAGCCGAAGGCGCTCTCGGGTGGCCAGCGCCAGCGCGTCGCGCTCGGCCGCGCCATCGTACGCGAGCCCTCCGTATTCCTCATGGATGAGCCGCTCTCCAACCTCGACGCCAAGCTGCGCGTCCAGACCCGCGCCGAGATCGCACGTCTTCACCAGCGACTCGGAACCACCACCGTCTACGTCACCCATGACCAGGTCGAGGCGATGAC
>JACDBZ010000186.1 GCA_013694645.1 Chloroflexota bacterium | reverse complement strand
ACCGCGGACCACCCCGACAACCAAGTGATCGGCGAGCTGCAGCGCGGGTACCGCCTGCACGACCGGATCATCCGGCCGAGCCTCGTCCGAGTGGCGAACAACCCGAAGGAGCATTGAACGACCCATGGGCAAGATCATCGGCATCGACCTGGGCACGACCAACTCGGTCGTGGCCGTCATGGAGGGCGGCGAGCCCCAGGTCATCACCAACGCGGAGGGCGGCCGGACGACACCATCGGTCGTCGGCTTCCCGAAAAGCGGCGAGCGGCTGGTCGGCCAGGTGGCCAAGCGCCAGGCGATCACCAACCCTGAGAACACCGTATTCAGCATCAAGCGTTTCATGGGGCGTCGTTTCGACGACCCCGAGGTGCAGCGATCCAAGGGCCTCGTGCCGTACGAGGTGACCAAGGATCCCAAGTCCGACGGCATCGTGGTCAAGCTGGGCAACGACAAGCATTTCAGCCCGCCCGAGATCAGCGCCATGATCCTCCAGAAGCTGAAGGCCGATGCCGAGGCATACCTCGGCGAGAAGGTGACCGAGGCCGTCATCACCGTGCCGGCCTACTTCGACGACACGCAGCGCCAGGCGACCAAGGATGCCGGCCGTATTGCGGGCCTGGACGTGAAGCGGATCGTCAACGAGCCGACCGCATCGGCCCTGGCCTACGGGCTCGACAAGCAGAAGGACGAGAAGATCGCCGTCTACGACCTCGGTGGCGGCACGTTCGACATCAGCATCCTCGAGCTCAGCGAGGGGGTCTTCGAGGTCCGCTCGACCAATGGTGACACGCACCTCGGCGGTGACGACTTCGACCAGCGCATCATCGATTGGCTGGGAGAGGAGTTCCGCAAGAGCGAGGGGATCGACCTGACGAAGGATCGGATCGCCCTCCAGCGCCTGAAGGAGGCGGCCGAGAAGGCGAAGATCGAACTGTCCAGCACGACCTCGACCGAGATCAACCTGCCCTTCATCAGCGCCGATGCATCCGGTCCGAAGCACCTGGTTCTCAACCTCACGCGCGCGAAGCTGGACGATCTGGTCGTCGACCTCGTCACCAAGACGGCGGACCCGGTCAAGAAGGCACTCGCCGATGCGGGCATGAAGCCCGCCGAGATCGACGAGGTGATCCTGGTCGGTGGCATGACCCGCATGCCGGCGGTCGTCGAGGCGGTCAAGAAGATGTTCGGCGGCAAGGAGCCGCACAAGGGGGTCAACCCCGACGAGGTCGTGGCGGTCGGGGCCGCGATCCAGGCCGGCGTCCTGGCCGGCGAGGTCAAGGACGTGCTCCTGCTCGACGTCACGCCGCTCAGCCTCGGCATCGAGACCATGGGTGGCGTCGCGACCAAGATGATCAACCGCAACACCACGATCCCGACGTCGCACACCCAGATCTTCTCCACGGCGTCGGACAGCCAGCCATCGGTCGACATCGTCGTGCTCCAGGGGGAGCGCGAGATGGCGTCCGACAATAAGAAGCTGGCGACGTTCCGCCTTGACGGCATTCCGCCGGCGCCACGCGGCGTCCCCCAGGTCGAGGTCACCTTCGACATCGACGCGAACGGCATCCTCAACGTGGCCGCCAAGGACAAGGCCACCAACAAGGAGCAGAAGGTGACGATCACCGCGTCTTCGATGCTGGCCAAGGAGGACGTCGACAAGATGGTCCGCGAGGCGGCAGAGCATGCGGAGGAAGATCGCGCCCGTCGCACGGCGACCGAGTCGCGCAACGAGGCCGACGCCCTCGTCTACCAGGGTGAGCGCCTGCTCAAGGACCTCGACGACAAGCTGTCGGACGAGGAGAAGGCGGAGGTCAATGCGCGCATCGAGTCCGTACGCGAGGCGCTCAAGGGTGACGACACTGGCGTGGTCGATTCCACGAAGGCCCAGCTGACCGAGGTGCTCCAGCGCATCGGCACGAAGGCCTACGAAGCGACGGAAAGCTCCGGCGACGGCAACGGGACCGACGCAGCCGATGGCCCGCCCGCGGGCACGACCGAGGCTGCGCCCGACGAGGAGGGCGAAACGATCGAGGGCGAGTACAAGGAGGTCTAGCTCCTTCCCTTGACCATGCCAAAGGTCGGGCCACGGGGCTCGGCCTCGCGCTCCCATCGTCGCGTCGCAGCACCGAATTCACGCCATGTGTGCGCGCGGCCCCGCAATGTCGCGTCGCAGCACCGGATTCACATGCCGTCGGGCACAGTGGGCGTGCGCGACGTCCTCAAGCGGTCATGCGTCGCTGGCATGTGAATTCGGAGCGGCTCGGCCTGCGCGCTATTGCGGAGTGGATCCGGTCGAAAGATCACTTGTGCACATCGGGCAACGTCGGGCCGCGACCGGGATCTCGGAAGCGCACTCAGCGCACGTCTTGGTCGTCGGGGCGTCAGGTTCGGTTGCCTGCCGCCTGCGCTCAAGGAGGTTCATCGGCTTGACAACGAGGAAGAAGAGAGCGGCGCCAACGAGCAGAAAGCTGACGAGCGCGTTCAGGAAGTTGCCGTAGGTGATGGTGGAGCCGTTGACGGTGACCGACAGTGTTGAAAAATCGGCCGAGAAGATGATGCCGACCAGAGGCGTGAGCAGGTCGGCGACGAGCGAGTTGACGATCGCCGTGAACGCGGCACCGATGACGATGCCCACCGCGAGGTCGACGACGTTGCCCCGCAGAATGAAGTCTCGAAATTCGCGCAGCATTCCTCGAGGATAGACTCCCATCGATGCGACTCGCGACGTGGAACGTCAATTCGCTCAAGGCCCGCCTCGATCGAGTGCTGGCGTGGACCGAGCGCAACCAGCCCGACGTGCTGTGCATGCAGGAGACGAAGCTCTCCGACGCGCAGGCACCCCTCATGGACTTCGCCGCCCTCGGATACGAGCTGGTCCACCACGGCCCCGGTCGATGGAACGGGGTGGCCATCGCGTCGCGCATCGGCATCAGCGACATCGTGGCCGGGATCCCGACGCCGGACGGCTGGACCGATGACGGAGGCCGCTTCCTGGCAGCCACCTGTGGGCCGATGCGGGTCGCGAACATCTACGTCCCGAACGGTCGCGTCGTCGACTCCGAGTTCTACCTCGCCAAGCTCGAGTGGCTGGCGCGCCTGTCGGCCTGGCTGAATCAGAACGACCCGGCCACCGAGGTCGCCATCTGCGGCGACTACAACGTGGCGCCCGAGGACATCGACGTCTGGGATGCCAACGCGGTGCATGGAGCGACGCACGTTTCGGCGCCGGAACGGGCTGCGATCGCGAAGCTGCGCGCATGGGGAATGGTCGACGTCGTCCGCCAGTTTCACCCCGAGCCGGGCTTCTTCAGCTGGTGGGACTACCGCGCCGGTCACTTCCACAAGAACTTCGGGATGCGGATCGACCACGTGTATGTGTCTGCGCTGCTTGCCACGCGTGCTGTCGCCGCGGAGCGAGATCGTGACGCCCGCAAGCCTTCGACCTACCCCGGCATCCCGTCCGACCACGCTCCACTCGTCGTCGACTTCGTCGACCCCTGAGAGGGAGCCATTACGGGCGGAGCCCGCTGACATCCACCGGGCCGTAGATGTTCAGATTGCCACCCAGCGGCGTCCCGACGTAGATGCATACGTACCGTGTGTCATCTTCAGCCGGCGGTCCTTGGGCGAAGCCCACCGTTGCGGGCCGTGTGACCACCGCCTATACCGATCGCCGCAGTGCACCGGCGATCTGCCGGCCAACCCCGGAGCGGGGCCAGACGACCTTCGTGGCTCCGACAAAGGACCGGTAGGCCTCGATCGCGTCGCGCAGGGCCTCAACGAATCCCGGCTCCTCCATCGGCGCAACAGCGGGCTCGAACCAGGCGCCGATGATCTGCAGCGTCTTCGTCCTGCGGTCGATGCGCGGCTCGATGCGCCCGACGAAGCGGTTTCCGAACAGGATCGGGAGGACGTAGTAGCCCCATTTGCGCCTGGCCTCGGGAACGTAGACCTCCCACAGGTAGTCGAAGCCCCACAGCTCGCGGAGCAGGCGCCGATCCCAGACGAGCGGGTCGAGCGGCGCGAGGAACGTGACCGCGGGGGCGGGCGGGCCCAACGGATCGGCGGTGGCGTCGAGGATCGGTGCCTCGGCGGCGATGATGTAGCGAGGACCCTTGAGATTCTCGACCTCGATCGGCAGCAGCTCGCCATCTTCGACGAGCCGGGCCGTGCGAGCGACCCGTTCGACCGCGGAGCCAGCGCTGTACATCACCTCCGACTGGGTTCCGACCGGCGTCGTCATGCCGGTCGCGCGGAATCGGCTCAACAGTCGGCGGCGCATGGCGTCCTCCTCTGGCTCCTTCAACCTGAGGAGTTCGGCGGGGACGAGGCGCTCGATGAGGTCGTAGTAGCGGCGGTTGCCGTCCCGCCGGCTGATCCCGATGCGTCCCGTGACGAAGAGGGCCTCCATCACTGCACGGCTCGCTCGCGTCGGCGCCCACCACCACTCGACGGCGTGACCGTGCTCGCTGAATGCCGCGGTCGAAAGCGGCCCGTCGGTCTTCAGGCGGCGGAGGATCGCCTGGGCGACGTCCGCCTGCTCCTTCAGGATGCCGTTGTCGATGTCGGGCGTGTTGCGCTGCCAGGTGACGCGATAGTGGGGCAGCTCGTGCATCGGCACCAGGTTGAGGCTCTTGTTGTAAAGCTCGATGAGGCGCCGATCGGGCCCGTACAGCCACTGCTCGCACCAGGCCCGTTCGTAGCCGCCTACCCTGGCGTGGAGGACGAGGTCGTGATTTCGGGCGCCGGGCACCTCGAGCGGATCGAACTGGAGACTCCCGAGACGCTCGACCGCCGCAAGGACCGATGCCGGCTCTGCCGGGAGCGCGCGCGGCGGAGCCAGGAGGTGGCGAGCAACGAGAAACCGGCGAGCGTGATCGGCTGAGACTCGCATGGGTGGCATGCGCGGATCGTACCCGCCGAGGCACGAACCGTGAGCTGGCACTCGCGCGCTGCGAGTGCCAATTGGTATGATCCTGGCCGCCATGGCCGTGAAGCGTGATTACTACGACATACTCGGAGTCGAGCGCGGTGCCGACGACGCCGAGATCAAACGTGCCTTTCGGCGCCTGGCGCAGCTGCATCATCCGGACGTCGACAGGAACGACGGCGCCGAGCAGCGCTTCAAGGAGCTCAACGAGGCGTACCGTGTGCTGTCGGATCGCCAACGTCGATCCGCGTATGACATGTTCGGCCACGCGGGAGTCGATGGTGCGGCTGCCGGCGGCTTCGAGGGATTCGGCGGCGGCGGCTTCGGGCCGTTCGGCGACATATTCGATGCGTTCTTCGGCGGCGCTCCGGCCGGTGCGCGTCGCCGGACCCGCGTGGTTGCCGGGGCGGACCTTCGCTACGACCTGACCATCGAGTTCGCGGAGGCGGTCTTCGGCGTCACCAGAGAGATCGTATTTCCGACGTCGGTGACGTGCGCCAATTGCGACGGTGCCGGCGGCGAGCCCGGCACGGAGCCCGAAACGTGTCCCGAATGTAATGGTTCCGGTGAGAAGCGTCGGGTGGCGCAGACGATCCTGGGTCAGATGGTCAATATCGTTGCCTGTGGGCGATGTCGCGGGGAGGGACGCATCACGGCAACCCCGTGCGCCGTGTGCGGCGGCGATGGTCTGACCCGCGAGGAGCGGACGGTGACGGTCAGCATCCCGGCCGGGATTGACGACGGTCAGAGGATTGCGCTCGAGGGACAGGGTGAAGCGGGGCCGCGGGGCGGTCCCAACGGCGACCTCTATGTGGCCGTCACGGTGCGCGAGCATCCACAGCTCGTCCGGCGCGGGACCGAGCTGTACCACGAGCTGCCGATCACGTTCCCGCAGGCAGCACTCGGCGCAAGCCTGTCCGTGCCGACCGTCGAGGACAGCGAGGAGATCGAGATCCCTGCCGGTGCGCAGTCCGGCCACGAGATCCGCCTGCGTGGCAAGGGGGTGCCGCGCCTGCGTGGCGCGGGTCGCGGCGATCTCCACGTCATCCTCAATGTCATCGTGCCCACCAAGCTCTCGAAACACGAGCGTGAGCTGCTCCGGCAGCTGGGCGAGGTGAGCGGCCCGGCGGTGATTCCCAAAGGCGGGGGATCGGTGTTCGACCGCCTGCGCGACCTGTTCACCTGATCCGCGCGCCGATGCGCTGGCTGGAGTTGAGCGTGGAGGTCGATGTCGAGGCCGTCGAGGCGGTGAGCGAGATTCTCGGCCGCGTCAGTGCCGGCAGCGCGGTGCAGCCGACGCGGCTGATCCGCGACCGTGATGACGAGCTGGCGGCCAGCGAGGACGTCACCGCGCCGTACGTCATCACGGCCCACGTTGCCGACACCCCGGAAGCCGGCGACCAGGTCGAAGCCACCGAGCGGGCTCTGTGGCACATCCAGGCATTCGGTCTGCGGCCGGTCGGTCCGCTGCGTGTCCGCACGGTCGATGACGCCGACTGGATCGACGCCTGGAAGCGGCATTACGTCGCTCAGCGCATCGGTCGCGTGGTGATCGTGCCGTCCTGGGCCGAGGAGGAGCTGAGCTCGGGCGAGGTCGCTATCACGCTCGACCCCGGGATGGCGTTCGGTACGGGCCTGCACCCGACGACCCGCGGTTGTCTGGAGCTGCTCCAGGAAGTTCAGCCGATGCCCGACCGCATCCTCGATGTTGGTTGCGGGTCCGGCATCCTGGCCCTGGCCGCCCTGCGACTTGGCGCGACGCACGCGGTCGGAATCGACACCGATCCGCTGGCGGTGGCAGCCTCGAGAGAGAACGCCGCACGCAATGGGCTCGCCGGTCAATTCGAGGCGAGGGAGGGCACACTGCCCGCATCGCCCGCGGAGCGCTACCCGCTGATGACGGCGAACCTGGTCGCGGCCGTGCTGGTTGCGCTCGCCCCGTCGCTTGCCGCGCATCTCGCGGACGGCGGAGTGCTCCTCGTCTCCGGCGTCATCGAACCGCGGGCGACCGAGGTGATCGTCGCCCTGGCGCGGGAGGGCCTGCGGCTGAATGATCGGCGCGATGGCGGCGAATGGGTATCGCTGCGCATGGAGCACGGGGCGTGACGCTTCATCGGTTCTTCGTTGCGCCCGGGACGGTTGCGGTCGAGCGCTTTCCGCTTCCACCGCCGATCGCACGCCAGGTGCGCGGCGTACTGCGGCTCGTGGATGGAGATCGGCTGGTCCTCCTTCCCGGTGATGGGACCCAGGCCGTATGCCGGCTGGACGGGAGCGACTGCGTCGTGGAGGAACGATCCGTGGTGGCGAGCGAGTCGCGACATCGGCTGACGATCGTCCAGGCTCTCCTCAAGGGCGACGCGCTCGAAGCCGTCGTGCAGCACGCCACTGAGCTCGGCGTGGCGGCGTTTCGGCTGGTTCTCACCGAACGTTGCGTGGCGCGAGAGGTTTCGCCGCGCAAGCTCGAGCGGCTGCACACGATCGCCCGTGAGGCTGCCGAGCAGTCGGAGCGCGGGGTCATTCCGATGATTGCAGCGCCGGTGAAGCTGGCCGATGCGCTGATCGCGGGATCGGTGATGCTCTTCGAGCGCCACGATGGGTCTGGGCTGAGCAGTCTCGAGGCGCCGGCGGAGGTCCTCATCGGCCCCGAAGGCGGCTTCAGCCCGGCTGAAGTGGCGGCGGCGGAGCAGGCGGGTGTGAGGATCGCAGGTCTCGGTCCGCGCATCCTGAGGTCGCAGACGGTCGCCGTGGCGGCTGCGGCAGTGATCCTGTCGCGGACCGGCGACTTCGCCTAGTGTCCCGCGCCGCAATTCCCCTGCCGGTTCGTCCCATTGCGCGCGGGTATCCACGGCGTGCGAAGCATCAAGACGAGTGCGGCGCGCGGTACTAGGCTTGGCCCATGACCGAACGCGACTCCGACTGCCTCTTCTGCCGGATCGTTGCGGGCGAGATCCCCTCCGACCTCGTGCACGAGGACGACGATGTCATCGCCTTTCGCGATATTGCGCCCCGCGCGCCGACACACGTGCTCGTGATCCCGAGGCGCCACATTCCGGACGCCCACGCCTTGACCGATGAAGATGGCCAGATCCTGGCGAAGCTGTTCAGCGTCATGCGGGCCATTGCCGACGAGGCTGGCCTGGGCACCGGCTATCGGATCGTCACGAATGTCGGTCCCGAA
>JACDBZ010000185.1 GCA_013694645.1 Chloroflexota bacterium | reverse complement strand
ACGTCGCAACCCATGCGATGCGCGGTCAGCTGGAGCCTCGCCAGACCCTCAACCGTGGCTGCGTCAGGATCGGTCAGTCCACCGACGTCGCAGATGACGAGGTCCGCCTTGCGCTCATTGATCAGCGTGCGAAGCCGGCGACTCATCAGAGAGAGGTCGGCCGCGGACGTGGGTGCGCCTATATTCACGGCCCTGATGACGAACCCTCCTCTCCGTGCCTGCCTTCCAAGACCGATGGCGCTCGCGAAACTCATGGGCCTGGGTTGGAGACCGATGAGTTCGTCACCGGCATGCGGTCCTACCGACGAAACGCATCACAGGAGCACCACGTGCAGTCCACGACGGCTATCCCCTTCGACCAGCTCCGTGCCGAGATCCGCGGCACTGTCATCGCGCCAGACGATGCCGGCTACGACGAGGCCCGCACCATCGTCTCGGGGGAGTTCGATCGCCGCCCCAGCGTGATCGTACGGGTCGCCGGCGCGGATGACGTCGCGCACGTCGTGAAGATGGCGCGTGACACTCATACCGAGCTCGCGGTACGGAGCGGTGGACACAGTGGTGCCGGCCACAGCACCACGGACGGAGGAATCGTCCTGGACCTCCGCGACATGAAGGCGCTCGAGATCGATGTCGACGGGCGCACCGCCTGGGCCGAGACCGGCCTGACCGCCGGAGAGTTCACGACGTCGGCTGCGGGCCACGGGCTGGCGGTTGGCTTCGGCGATACCGCCAGTGTCGGGCTCGGGGGCATCACGCTCGGCGGCGGGGTCGGCTACCTGGTGCGCAAGTACGGCCTCACGATTGACAACCTGATGGCGGCCGAGATCGTCACCGCCGACGGTGAAGTTCTGCATGTCGATGCCGATACCCACGCCGACCTGTTCTGGGCCATCCGCGGCGGTGGTGGCAATTTCGGTGTCGCGACGCGTTTCCAGTTTCGGCTGTACCCCCTGGAGGGAGTCGTGGGCGGCATCCTCGTCCTGCCGGCGACGCCGGACACGGTCGCCGGGTTCATCGCGGAGGCCGATGCCGCGTCCGACGAGCTGTCGACCATCGCGAATGTCATGACCTGTCCGCCGATGCCATTCGTGCCGGAGGAGCATCACGGCAGCATCGTCATCCTGGGCATGCTGGCGTACGCCGGCTCCGCCGAAGACGGAGAGCGTGCCATGGCGCCGTTCCGCGCCCTCGCGGAACCGATCGCCGACCTCGTGCGGCCGATGACCTACCCCGAGATGTTCCCGCCGGACGACGGCGATTACCACCCGACGGCCGCGGCGCGGACGATGTTCGTCGACTCCGTGGATCGAACGGTGGCCGAGACGATCCTCGAGCACCTGAACGCGTCCGACGCGCCGATGCGCGTGGCGCAGCTGCGGGTGCTCGGCGGCGCGGTGGCGCGCGTGCCCGCCGACGCGACCGCGTTCGCGCACCGGCAGAGCCGGATCTTGGTGAACGTCGCCGCCTTCTACGAGGGTGCTCCAGATCGGCCCGCCCGGCAGGCATGGGTCGACGAGCTGTCGGAGGCGCTCCAGCAGAGTGACGCAGGAACCTACGTCAACTTCCTGGGGAGCGACGGTGCGGAACGCATCCGCGCGGCCTACCCCGGAAGGACGTGGGATCGGCTGACCGAGGTCAAACGCCGATACGATCCGACGAACCTTTTCCGCCTCAACCAGAACATCGTTCCCGCGAGCGACGCATGACGTGGCGTGAGACCGGACCCTGCATCCACAGGCGTGCCGGGTAGAGTGCGGCGGTGACCGATGCCGCCCGAGTCGTTCAACGAACGTATCTGCTGCTGACCCTACTGACGACGCTGGCGGCGTCGTTCATCTGGGGCATCAACACCCTCTTCCTGCTCGACGCGGGGCTGAGCAACACCGAGGCATTCGCCGCCAACGCGTTCTTCGCGGTCGGGCAGGTCGTCTTCGAGATTCCGACGGGCGTCGTCGCCGATACCCGCGGCCGACGCCTCTCATTCATGCTCGGCGCTGCGACACTGCTGCTCTCGACCCTGCTGTACCTGGTGATGTGGAACATCCACGCACCATTCTGGGGCTGGGCGATCGCATCGGCCCTGCTGGGCCTCGGCTTCACGTTTTTCTCGGGCGCAACCGAAGCCTGGCTGGTCGACGCCCTGGCCGCCACCGGGTTCACCGCGAACCTCGAATCAGTGTTCGGCCGCGCCCAGGTCATCGGTGGCGGCGCGATGCTGGTTGGATCGGTGGCGGGGGGCTTCATCGCCCAGGTGACCGACCTCGGCGTGCCGTACATCGCGCGAGCGGTGCTGCTGGGGGTGGCGCTGGTGGTCGCGTGGTGGTTCATGCATGACCCGGGCTTCACGCCGGAACGGGGCGTCACGCCGGTCACGGCGGTGCGAACCGTCATCTCCGGCGCCGTCGAGGGCGGGCTGCGAAATCGGCCTGTCCGCTGGCTGATGCTGGCGGCGCCGTTCAGCGTCGGGGTCGGGTTCTACGCCTTCTACGCGCTTCAGCCTTACCTGCTCGAGCTGTACGGCGACCCCAACGCCTACGGCATCGCTGGCCTGGCTGCCGCGGTCGTCGCGGGCACGCAGATCCTGGGCGGGCTGACCGTTTCGTGGGTACGACGATTCTTCAGGCGCCGTACCGATGCGCTGATCCTGGCAGGCATCCTGGCCGTCATCTTCCTGGTGCTCATCGGGTTGGCTAACAGCTTCCTGGTGGCACTCGTCCTCATCATCGGCTGGTGCCTCGTCGGCGCCATCGAGGAGCCGTTCCGCCGGGCATTCATCAATGGCCTGATCCCGTCCCAGCAGCGCGCGACCGTCCTCTCCTTCGACTCGCTGATCGGATCCGCAGGCGGCGTGGTCGCGCAGCCGGCGCTCGGGCGCACCGCTGACCTGTTCGGCTATCCGGCTTCCTACGTGGCGTCGGCGGCCATCCAGGCGCTGGCCGTACCCTTCGCGTTCCTGGCGCGACGCGAGAATGCCAGCTCGGATCCCATCCGTGGCACGTCAGAGCTCGGGGGCGACGCGCCGATGTAGGCTGCGCCGATGAGATTGGGGCTCGCGATATCGGCCGGGATCGCGTGGATGGTCACGTTGCCGCTGACGGCGGACGCCTTGCTGAACAGCCGCCAGTCATTGGCGACGGTCGCATTCATACCCGCCGCGCTGCTCACGGCCGGCGCGTGGTGGATTCACATGAAGGACGGCGAGCGGCGTATCGGCCTGGCAGGCGCCATGGCCGGGTGGCTCTTCATCGGCTCGCTTGCCCTTCTCGGCGTCGCTGGTTTCGTGTGGCTGTTGGTGGCGATGGCGCTGGTCGCCAGCGCGATGGCCTACGGCGTGGTCCTCCTCGTCACCCAGTCACGCGCCGCATCCCCTCGCCGCGAGCTGGTCACGGGCCTGTTCCTCTTTGCCACCGCCGGTGCGGCGGCGATGTTCGCGATCACGACGGGTCTGCCGCAGACCGAGGCCTGGTGGATGCCGGCTCACTGGATCCTGGCCATCGGCATTGGTGCTGCGACGATGACGTCGGGCCTGCAACGGGAGTCGTGACGCGCGAGCTGTCACGGCCGGCCGTTACCCTGCTCGGCATGGGGAGGAGTGCGCGTTGCAGTTGATCGACGGCCAGCCCGTCTTTTCGGCGACCGACCTCGTCGGATACCTCGCCTGCGAGCACCTGACCGCCCTGGAGCGTGCCGCGCTGGCAGGGTTGGTCAAGCGGCCGGTGCGAGCGGATCCGGAGCTCGATGTCATCCGCGAGCGGGGCTTCCAGCACGAGGCCCGCTACCTGGCCGATCTCACCGCCGACGGCAGGGCCGTGGTCGAGATCGCGCGGAAGGACGACGAGGAACGTGGCGAACGGATCCGCCGACAGGCGGATGAGACGATCGCGGCCATGACGTCGGGCGCCGACGTCATCTTCCAAGCGACCTTCTTCGACGGCCGATGGCTGGGCTATGCGGACTTCCTGCTGCGGGTCGAGTCGGCGGAGCGACCATCGGTCTGGGGCCCATACCACTACGAGGTCGCCGACACCAAGCTGGCCCGGCACGTGAAGGCCGGCGCCGTCCTCCAGATCTGCAGCTACGTCGAGCAGCTCACCCGCATCCAGGGCGTGCAGCCGGAGCAGATGCGGGTCGTCCTCGGCGGCAGCGCCCGTGAGGAGGCCGTGCTGCGGGTCGACGACTACATGGCCTACTACCGCGCCGCCAAGCGCAGGTTCACCGAGACCGTTCTCGGCACCGACGCGGTCCCCCCGCCCGCCCCTGCCTACCCGCCGGCCGTCACCTATCCTGAGCCGGTCGACCACTGCGACGTCTGCCGCTGGGCCGAGCTGTGCGTGAAGCGGCGCCGTGACGACGATCATCTCTCGCTCGTGGCCGGCATCAGCGGCCGGCAGCGCAAGGCGCTCATCGGGCGCGAGATCGACACTGTCGTCCAGCTCGCCGCCGCGCCGATCCCGTTTGACCCGCCGCTCGATGGCGCGAGTGCCACGAGCATGGAGCGCGTCCACGAACAGGCCCGCATCCAGGTGGAGGGTCGCGGCCTCCCCAAGCCGATCTACGAGCTCTTCCTGCCCGCCGAAGGTGAGCCGATCGAGCCCGAGCGCGGGCTTGCCATCCTGCCCGAGCCCGACGACGGCGACCTGTTCCTGGACCTCGAGGGCGACCCGTACGCCCTGGATGATGGCGTCGACTACCTGTTCGGCGTCCTCGACGTGCGTGACGAGTTCACCGCCATCTGGTCGTTCGATCCCGATACGCCGGCGGACGTGACGGCCGCCGGCGAAAAGGCCGGGTTCGAGCGCCTGATGGACCTGCTCATCGATCGACTCGAGCGCTATCCGAACATGCACGTCTATCACTACGCACCCTACGAACCGAGCGCGTTGAAGCGTCTCATGGGTCGCCACGCGACGCGCGAGGATGAGGTGGATCGCCTCCTGCGCGGCGGCGTGATGATCGACCTCTATCGCGCCGTGC
>JACDBZ010000180.1 GCA_013694645.1 Chloroflexota bacterium | reverse complement strand
TCCCTGATCGTCGATATCGGCGGCGGGACCACCGAGGTGGCGGTGATCAGCCTCGGCGGGATCGTGGTGGCGCGCAGCATCCGGATCGGCGGTGACGAGATGGACGCCGACATCGTCAGCTTCGCCCGCCGCGAGTACAACCTGCTCATGGGCGAGCGGACCGCCGAGGAGATCAAGATCGCGGTCGGGTCGGCGTTCCCCGAGGAGAAGTCGGACCGGACCGTGACCTTCCGCGGCCGCGACCTGCTCACGGGCCTGCCGCGCAGCATCGAAGTCGGCGGGGACCAGATCCGCGAGGCGCTCGAACCGTCGATCGTGCAGATCGTCGAGGCGATCAAGGAGACGATCGAGGAGACGCCTCCGGAGCTCGTGGCTGACATCATGGACCAGGGGATCGTGCTCGCCGGCGGCGGCGCTCTGCTCGTGGGGCTCGACCGGCGCGTGGCCGAGGCGACCCAGATGCCGGTCCACATCGCCGACGACCCGCTCACCTGCGTCGTGCGTGGTACCGGACGCGTGCTCGAGGATCTCGATACGCTGGAACGAGTCCTCGTCAGCGAGCAGTTCACCCGCGCGCCGCGCTGATTCGAGCGTACGCGATGTACGGGCCGTCAAGCCCGAACCGGCGAACGCGGGGCGGACTCTGGTTTGCCGCCTTCACGATCGCCAGCCTGCTCATGCTGCTCGCCAGCTCGACGGAGCCGGCGCTGACCCTCCAGCGTGTGACCGCGCGCGCGCTCGATCCGGTGCGTGCGGCGTTCGGCGGGATCGGGGACGGGGTCGCGGGAGTCTTCGGGGCGATCGGCGAGATCGACCGGCTGCGAACCGAGAACGATGAGCTGCGCCGCAGCCTGGCGGGTGCCGAGCAGCGCGTGGCGGAGCTGACCGAGGCGGCGCGCGAGAACGACGAGCTGCGCCAGCTGCTCGGGATCAGCGAGGCGCTCGAAATGGAGCTTCTGCCAGTGCGCGTCGTCAGCCGTGATCCGTCGAACCTGACCTGGGAGGTCGGGATCGACGCCGGGACCGATGATGGACTCGCGGTCGGCATGCCGGCCGTCGGCAATGCCGATGGCGCTGGGGCGCTGGCGGGAACCATCGTCGCGGTCACCGAGGACACCGCTCGCGTGCGCCTCATCGTCGACACGCGGTCGGTCGTCATCGCCGCCGACCAGGCCAGTCGAGCCCTGGGCGAGATCCGGGGCCAGCCGGGCGGGCAGCTGGTCATGGTCAACGTACCCGTCACCGAGACGCTCGAGGTCGGTGGCAGCATCGTCAGTGCTGGACTCACGCTCGGCGAGGAGGCGAGCGGCTATCCGGGTGGGCTCCTCATCGGCCGCATCCAGGCCGTCGAGCCGGACCCCAATGCGCTGACCCAGACCGCGTTCGTGCGCCCCGCCTTCGATCCGGCCACCGTCGAGCGCCTGCTGATCGTGCGCGACTTCAGCCAGGGGTGAGTGCCGAGTAGAATAGGCCCGCCCCATGGAGACCGCATGACCGAGCGTACGAACGTGCGCATCCACGCCACGGCCGAGGTCGCGGCCGATGCCTTCATCGGTCCGGGCACGAGCATCTGGAACCAGGCACAGGTGCGGGAGGGCGCCCGCATTGGCGCCGGCTGCGTGATCGGCAAGAACGTGTACGTCGACACGGGGGTGGTGATCGGCGACCGTTGCAAGATCCAGAACAACGCCAGCCTGTTCCATGGCGTGACGGTGGAGGATGGCGTTTTCATCGGTCCGCACGTCTGCTTCACGAACGACCGTCTGCCGCGCGCCATCAACGCTGACGGCTCGCTCAAGGCCGATGACGACTGGGAGGTTTCGCCCATCCTCGTGCGACACGGCGCGGCGCTCGGCGCGAACAGCACGATCCTGCCCGGCGTCACGATCGGTGCCTGGGCGATGGTGGGCTCGGGCAGCGTCGTGACCCGCGACGTCGCAGATCGCGAGGTTGTCGTCGGGAATCCCGCGCGACGTTTCGGGGGCGCGTGCGTCTGCGGGCAGACGCTCCCCGACGGTCCCGATGGCAGCCCGTTCGCCGGCACGTGCCTGCGCTGCGGAGCGACCCTCCCGCCGGAGGATCCCCGGTGAGGATCCTGACCGTGGTCGGTGCGCGTCCGCAGTTCGTCAAGGCGGCCCCGGTCAGTCGTGCGCTGCGCGTCGAGCACGATGAGATCCTGGTCCATACCGGCCAGCACTACGACGACGCCATGAGCGCGTCGTTCTTTCGCGACCTCGAGATCCCCGCGCCGGAGGTGAACCTCGATGTCGGCAGCGGAACGCACGGCGTCATGACGGGCGAGATGATCCGCCGTCTCGAGCCGGTGATGCTGGACCACGCACCGGACGGGGTGCTCGTCTATGGCGACACGAACACGACGCTGGCCGCCGTGGTGGTCGCCAGCAAGCTCGCGTATCCAGACGGGCGACGGCCGTGGCTGGCACACGTCGAAGCTGGACTGCGCTCGTTCAACCCGCGAATGCCCGAAGAGCGCAACCGGATCGTGGCCGATCACCTCGCCGAGATCCTGCTGGCTCCGACCGGGACGGCCATGGCGAATCTCGCTCGCGAGGGGCGTGGCGACCATGCTGAGCTCGTGGGCGATGTGATGGTCGATGCGCACGCGTGGGCGGCCGAGCGATCCCAGGATCGTCTGCCGGCCGCGGCACGAGGGCTCGACCGATTCCTGCTGCTGACGATGCATCGTGCTGAGAACGTCGACGATCCGGCCCGCTTCGCCGCCATCCTGCGGGGCATGGACATGGATCTCCCCGTCGTCTTTCCCGTTCATCCGCGCACCCGTGCCGTGCTCGCCGCTGGCGTGGGCGTGCTGCCGTCGAACGTGGTCCCGATCGCTCCGGTCGGGTATCTCGAGATGGTCGCCCTCGAGGCGCGAGCGCACGCGATCGCGACCGACTCGGGTGGCGTGCAGAAGGAGGCCTACCTGTCCGGAGTCCCGTGCATCACGCTTCGCTCGGAGACCGAGTGGGTGGAGACGGTGGATGCCGGCTGGAACCGCGTCGTGGATGCGGATCCGGTGGCCGTGAGTGCGGCGCTGGCTGACAACATCTTTATGAGCCGTGACCGGCCTCGACCGGCGTTGTACGGCGACGGGCGTACCGCGGACCGAATCGTGGCGGCGCTCGAGCGACACCATCAGCGCATCGGCGCGCCACGCACACCGCAGCAGGCAACCGCATCGTGATCCCGATCGCTCGCCCGCAAATGGGCGAGGACGAGAAGCAACGCGTGTGGGAGGCGATGGCATCCGGGTCGCTGGCCCAGGGACCGCGCGTGCGCGAGCTCGAAGAGCGGTTCGCCGCGTTCGTGGGCGCGGGTCATGCGGTCGCCACCAGCTCGGGAACGACCGCCCTGCACCTTGCGCTGCTCGGCTACGGCATCGGCCCCGGCGACGAGGTGATCACGGTCCCGTTCACGTTCATCGCCAGCGCCAACAGCGTTCTGTACACCGGCGCTCGTCCCGTCTTCGTGGATATCGCCGCCCGGGACTTCTGCATCGATCCATCGCTGATCGAGGCCGCGATCACCGAGCGGACGCGGGCAATCATGCCGGTCAGCCTCTACGGCCAGCCGGCCGACATGAATGCCGTCGCCGAGATCGCCGAGCGTCACGGTCTCGCGGTCGTCGAGGACGCGTGCCAGGCGCACGGTGCCGCGATCGGCGACCGGCGCAGCGGCACGTGGGGAGCGGGCACGTTCAGCTTCTATCCCACCAAGAACATGACGACCGGTGAGGGCGGCATGCTGACCACCGACGACGGAGAGCTGGCGGACCGGGTGCGGCTGCTTCGCGAGCATGGCATGAAGGTCCGCTATCACCACGACGTCGTGGGCTACAACTTTCGGATGACGGATATCGCGGCCGCGATCGGCCTCGCCCAGCTGCCGAAGCTGCCCGCGAACAACGATCGACGTCGCGAGATCGCCGCCCGCTACGACGCGGAGCTGCGCGGCGTGCTCGTCCCTCGGGTGCGGCCGGATACGACCCATGTCTATCACCAGTACACGCTGCGCGTGAACGAGCGTGAGGCGTTCGCGGAGGCGCTCAAGGAGCGGGGCGTCGGGACCGCGATCTATTATCCGATCCCGGTTCATCGCCAGAAGCCCTTCCTGGCGCTGGGATTCGGCGGCGAGGCACTGCCGGTGACCGATCGGCTCACCGCCCAGGTGCTCAGCATCCCGGTGCACCCGTCGCTCACCGACGACGAGGTGGCGAGCGTCATCGAGGCCGTCAACGCGACCGCCGCGG
>JACDBZ010000178.1 GCA_013694645.1 Chloroflexota bacterium | reverse complement strand
CCGGATGAGCTGCACGGCAAGGACGTGGTGGAGCTCGGCTGCGGCACCGCGTACGTCAGCGCCTGGTTGGCCCGCCGTGGCGCCACGGTGACGGGAATCGACAATTCGGAGGAGCAGCTCAAGACCGCCCGCGCCCTCCAGGAAGAGCACGATCTGCACTTCCCGCTCATTCACGGCAACGCGGAGACGACCGGGCTGCCGGACGAGAGCTTCGACCTGGCGATCAGCGAATACGGCGCCTCGATCTGGGCAGATCCGCACCGATGGATCCCGGAGGCCGCCCGCATCCTGCGCACCGGTGGCGAGCTCACCTTCCTTGTGAACGCCACCCTCTGGGTCCTCACCGTTCCGGAGACGGATGACGAGGGGCCAGCGGCCGAACGACTCCTTCGCCCATATTTCGGCATGCATCGGTTCGAGTGGCCGGGGGAGTCGGGAGTGGAGTTCCACCTGGGGTATGGCGATTGGATTCGGCTCCTGCGGGTCTCCGGCTTCGAGGTGGTCGACCTGATCGAGATCCAGGCGCCCGAAGGGGCCGAACAGCCAAGTCACCAGCTGGTCGACCCGGCGTGGGCTCGGAGGTATCCCGCCGAGCAGATCTGGAAGGCGCGCAAGACGAGCCGCGTCGGCTAGGATCGCGCCATGGATTCCTTCGGCGGCCTGGGCGCGGTACACGCGGTCGAGGTCGACATCATCACCGACGCCTATCGCATCTCGGGAACGGTGCAGACGCGCTTCGGTCGGGTGACGGACATCCTGAACCAGGTGACGGCCATGCACCTGACCGTCGAGCAGGCAACCATGCGCGAACACGCCTATCCCGGCGCCACGTGGACGGCGCCATCGGCCCTGATCGACCTGGCTTCCATCCTCCTGTTGGCCGCCCCCGGCCTGACCGGCGGCGCGAGCTCCGAGATGCGGATCCCCAAACGCGCGGTGATGGCCCAGTTCGCGCTCCCGCCCATCCGCGTGACCGGCACGATCCATGTGCCGATGGGCAGCCGCCCGCTCGACGGCCTGCTCAACGTGACCGACCGCTTCCTGGCGATGACCGACGTGACGATTGCATCCGGCGCCCATCCGGAGCTGGGAGGTACCCTGGAGGCGGTCGCCATATGTCGCGCTCGGGCGCAGATTCTCCTCGTCGCGGACGACGAGCGGCCGGACGAGCTGCTGGCCGACGTCCTCGACGAGCGCACCGCCGAATCGTGGTTGCGCGTGGACGAGGCGGCGCGCTGAGGACCGCGTCAGGTTGATGGCCTGGCGGCCTCCGTGGAGGTCGACGTCGTGGCAAGGGCATCGGCCGCATCGAGCACTGCTCGCAGGAAGGATGCGCCGATTCCTGCATCCAGCCGGCGCGCTCGACCGACGGTGTTGGCCCACCAGGGCCCGTTCTCTGCGGTCACGATCTCGTCCTCGGGTTCCTCCAGCACGATTTGGGACCGCGTCAGAGGAAACACCACCGCACCCCGCAGCGGCACGTGCGAGACGCCGGCGCGTGCTGCCCAGCGCGCGATGCCCTCACTGAGCGAGGCAGCGTCAAAGCTCGGGTTGGTGCGGCATGAGATCCAGCCACGTCCGCGTCCAGCGTGGAACTCCCAGGAACGGCCGCGGACCCGGTAGCGGCCCTCCCAGTCGCGGACGGTCAGGGCCCGCACGCCGGCCGGGCCGACGAGCAGGCCGTCCAGTCGTGCCGCGTCGCGAATCGGCAGCCGTGGACCGAGTACGAGCGTGTAGCTGTCATCGAAGAGCGGCGTCAGCAGCGCTTCGAGCAGCATCGCCCTCGAGCGCGTCCCGGTCAGTGAAACGACTCGGACGAGCCACGCCGCGCCGATGCCCAGCCCCAGCGCCGCGGCGCTGGCCATCAGCCCGGGAGCGGCGGCCGGGGCGCCGGAGTCGATCAGCGTCAGCTCGGCAGCCAGCGTGCCCGTGGCGAGCATGCTCAGCGCCATGAGCAGCGGCCTTCGTCTCCGATGCGGAGCAAGAGCGATTGGTCGGATCACGCGCATCGGTCAGTCCCGACCTCGACTAGGCTGAACGAATGCCGACCATGATCTTCGCCATCGTCGATCCCGAGCGCAGTCGCGTCGAAGCTCGGACTGAGAACGATCAGCTCATCAGCATGGCTGCCGATCCGCCGGAGGGTGATGATTCGGCCGCAGGACCGAGGGAGGCGCTCCTGGCCGCACTCGCAGGCTGCACGGCCATGGACGTCGTCAGCATTCTTCGCAAGAAGCGCCAGGTCGCGGAGGGCTACGAGATTCATGTCAGCGGCGAGGTCGCCGATGCGCATCCGAGGGTGTTCACGAGCATTGCCGTCGAGCACCGGGTCAGCGGTGACGTGCAGGCGGAGGCGTTGCGCCGCTCGATCGAGCTCTCTGCGACGCGCTATTGCCCGGTCAGCGCGATGCTGTCGGCGGGCGCGACCATTGAGCACAGATACCGGCTCGTGGGCGGCGATGGGGCAAGCGAGTCGGCACTCGTGGTGGTCACCGGCCCG
>JACDBZ010000104.1 GCA_013694645.1 Chloroflexota bacterium | reverse complement strand
GTGAAGTAGTCGCCGCCCGAGTAACGACCCGTGCGCTCCTTGCGGATCTGCATGAGCACGTCGTTGAGGAGGCTCGAGGCGCCGAAACGGAACAGGTCGGGGGTCATCCAGGACGGGCCCAGGGTCTCGTACAGCACCACGAGGTAGGAGATGGCCTCTTTCGCGGTGCGGATGCCGCCGGCAGACTTCATGCCGACAATCCGACCCGTCTGGCCGTGGAAGTCGCGAATGGCCTCCATCATCACGAGCGAGACGGGCAGGGTCGAGGCCGGATTCACCTTGCCGGTGCTGGTCTTGATGAAGTCGGCTCCGGCGGCCATGGCCAGCACCGACGCGCGCCGCGCATTGTCGTAGGTCTCGAGCTCGCCGGTCTCCAGGATGACCTTGAGATGTGCTTCGCCGCAGGCTTCCTTGACGGCCACGATCTCGTCATAGACCGATCCGTAATCGCCGGAGAGGAATGCACCGCGGTCGATCACCATGTCGATCTCATTTGCACCCATCTCGACCGCCGCGCGGACATCGGCAAGCTTGACCTCCAGCGGCGCCTGGCCCGACGGAAAGTAGGTGGCCACGGATGCGATCTTCACGCTCGATCCCTTCAGCGCCTCGACGGCGGTCGGGATCATGTTCGGATAGACGCAGAGCGCGGCGACCGAGGGAATCGAGGAGTCGGTCGGGTCGGGACGCCGAGCCTTGCCGGCCAGCGCTCGAACCTTCCCCGGAGTGTCCTTCCCCTCGAGCGTCGTCAGGTCCATCATCCGGATCGCGAGATCAAGCGCCCAAAGCTTCGCGTCCTTCTTGATGCTTCGCTTCGCGAGCGACGCCGCGCGCTCCTCCACCCCCACCGCGTCGACCGCCCACACGCGACCGAGCAGGCTGCCGAGATGCTGGTGCCTTCCAGTCGTCAGGTCGCGACGGGCGGTCGTGCGGACGGAGGTAGTCGTGGTCATGGGCCGCTCATTGTAGCGGCGGATCTGTCTGCGACCCTTCCGAGCCGATGGCCGCCGACGCGGAGGTGGCCGCCGCCGTGTCGATGCGGTGGCGGCCGTCTGCGGCTGCACGTGACCGGCGATCGCTCATCGCCGGTGGCGATCCTGCCGAGTACCGGGGCCGGGAGGGATTCCCTCATCCGCCAATCTGGTTGGCAGTATGCGAGACATGCAGAAGCGGGTTCCGGCCGCACGCTGCGAGTCGCGCCTGCACTTCGGCGCAACGGCAACCGTGTCGGCGAATGAGAGGATCTCGGAGGAATCCCCTGGGTACCGCCAATTCCGTAAGCGCATAAGAGGAAGCGCCCTCAATCCACGCCGATGCGCGCCCGTGTGAACGTGCCGCCTGCTCCCCCGCCTGCTGGGTGACTGATCGCCGACGGCGCCACTCGTCCGGCTCGACCGGGCGGCCAGTAGCGTCCGACGACGCGCCAGCGCACCGCGGATCGCGGAAGCGCGCCGAACGTGCGGGCGTCGGTGCTTCGCGCGCGGTTGTCGCCGCGAAGCGTGATGCCCACGGGGGTCACATCCGTGATCCGTTTGACGAGCTCGCGATGGGGCGCACGAGGATCGGCGGCGAGCACCACGTCGCCAACCCGCGGACGCGCCACCCGCGCGACGAGCAACCGGTCCCCGGGCTGAAGGGCGGGCGTCATCGAGTGGCCGCGGACCTCGACCACGTCGAGCCATCGGCGCACTATGAGCGCGGCCAGGAGCGCAAGCAGGGGCCAGACCAGGGCCCCCTTGCTCATCGGTCGAACGGTCTCAGGAGGGGCGTCCGTTGACGCGCGTCTTGTCGGGGCCGCCGGTGGCCTTCCACATCTCGTCGATCGTATCGATCATCGAGAGCAGCTCCTTGGCCGCCCCCGCGTCGAGCGTGGCCTTGACCTTTGAGGCCTGCTTGGTGGCCTTCCAGAAGGTCTCGTGCAGGTCGGGATACTTCTCGAGATGCTCCGGCTTGAAGTAGTCGTGCCACAGGACGTCGAGGTGGTGCTTGACGAGCTCGGCGCGCTCCTCCTTGACGTGGATGCAGCGGGCGCGGAAGTGCTCGTCGGTGTTCTGCTCGTACTTCTCGATGATCTTCAGGCAGGACTCTGCTTCGATACGGGCCTGTTCGGGGTCGTAGACGCCGCAGGGGATGTCGCAGTGCGCGTCGACGATGCGAGTTGGGCGCAGGATGCAGCGCAGGGTGAGCATCGGTCTCCTCTCTAGGGCAGGAATCGCTTGCTGCGACTCGGTGGTGTCCGGCGTTGCAAGCCGCCTGCCGGAATGACATGACGCGGACCGGCTCACGAGCCCATCACGATGCCGCCGTCGACACCGAGCACCTGCCCGGTGACGTACCGTGCCTCATCGGAGGCAAAGTAGACGGCGGCGGCGGCCACGTCATCGACGCTTCCGACGTATCCCAGCGGTGTCGCCGCGGTGAGCGCCTCGGTGGCGGCCGCGGGCAGGTCGGCCGTCAGATCGGTCTCGATCAGCCCGGGGGCGATGGCATTGCAGGTGATCCCGCGACTGGCGAGCTCTCGCGCCGTGGTCTTGGTGAGGCCGATCAGCCCTGCCTTGGCTGCGGCGTAGTTCGCCTGGCCGGCATTGCCCATCCGACCGGCGGCCGAGCTCATGTTGATGATCCGACCCCGCCGCGCCTTCAGCATCGGGCGGGCAATGGCGCGCGTCATCCAGAAGGGGCCGGACAGGTTGGTGCTGATGACGGCATCCCATTCATCGGTGTCCATCCGCATGAGCAGGTTGTCGCGCGTGATGCCGGCGTTGTTGACGAGGATGTCGACGGTGCCGAGTCCATCGATCGCGGCCCTGACGATCGCCTCGCAGGCTTCGCGACCCTGGCTGGTGTCGCCCTGGGTGGCCATGGCGCGTCGGCCGACGGCCAAGACCTCAGCGACGACCTCCGCCGCCGCCTCGGCGTTGCCGCGGTAGTTGACGACCACATCGGCGCCCTGGCGCGCAAAGGCAAGCGCGATCGCTCTTCCAAGGCCACGGCTGCCGCCGGTGACGAGCGCGACTCTGCCGGTCAGGTCGAACATCGGTCTCCTATCGGGCGGTGGCCGCGTTGACCGCATCGGGAAGGCGCGGACCGAGCCGGGTCTGTGTTCCCGGCGCCAAGCTGCGGCGAGCCGGGTCGGCTGTCCAGTGGACCACCGCGGCACCGGCGGTATAGCCGGCGCCGAACGCCGCCATCAGGAGCCTGTCTCCCGGCTTGATGCGCTCCTCGGCCACCGCCTCCACCAGCGCCATCGGCACCGATGCGGCGCTCGTGTTGCCGTAGCGCTCGATGTTCAGGTAGGTCTTCTCGGCCGGGATGCCCACCGCGTTCTGGACGCTCTCGATGATACGCAGGTTCGCCTGGTGGAAAAGGAACTGATCCACGTCGTCAACATTCAGGCCGGCATCGCGCAGGGCCGCCTGCGCCGATTCCGCGAGCTGACGGGTCGCGTAGCGGTAGACCTCCTTGCCCGCCATGTGCACGAAGTGCCCGCCATCGGCCACGGTCTGCGGCGTGGTCGGGCAGGCGGATCCGCCGGCGGGAAAGATGATCCCCTGGGCACCGCTGCCATCGCTGTACATGTCGAGACCGATGAGACCGCCGGGCTCAGCCGAGGCCGAGACGATCACCGCCCCGGCGCCGTCGCCGAACAGCACGCAGGTGTTGCGGTCGGTGTAGTCCAGAAAGCGGCTGAGGAGCTCCACGCCAACGACGAGCACGTTGCGGTACATCCCACTGCGCACGTAGGCGGTGGCGGTGGCCAGCGAGAAGATGAAGCCCGAGCAGGCTGCCATGACGTCGAAGCCGGCCGCCCGCGTCGCGCCGAGCTGATGCGCCACGAGCACGGCGGTCGCAGGCATGTAGTAGTCAGGGGAGCAGGTGCCGACGATGACAAGATCGAGCTCGGAAGGCTCCAGGCCGGCGACCGCCAGTGCGTCGCGGGCAGCGTGCACGCTGAGCGTGGCGGTCGTTTCGTCGTCAGCTGCGATGCGTCGCTCGCGAATGCCCGTTCGGCTGACGATCCACTCGTCCGAGGTCTCGACCATGGTCGAGAGCTCGTCGTTGGTCATCACCCGCGACGGCGCATACATTCCCCACCCCGTGATCAGCGCATTGGTCGTCATCGTGGAACTCCTCCGCACACGTGTGGTCGTGCGGTCATCGGGGATCGATCTCGAGAATCGGTTGCTTTCGTTTCACCAGCGTGCCGCTCTCGGCCAGGATGCGGGTGACCGTGCCGGCCGCGTCGGATTTGATCTCGTTGAAGAGCTTCATGGCCTCGATGAGCCCGACGACCTGGCCGCCGTTGATCTCGTCGCCCTCGGCCACGTAGGCGCGGGCTCCCGGCGACGGCGCGGCGTACCAGACGCCGGTCAGCGGCGCGCTCACGAAGCGCATCCCCGGCGCCGGCTCGCCGAACGGAGTGAGCCCGTCATTGGCCGATGCGGGCGGCGGCGCAGCGACGGCTGCGGTGGGCGTGATGAGCGGGTCGCTGGTCGGCGGGCGCACGCGGGAGAGTCGCACGCGCAGGTCCCCCACCTCGACCTCCAGCTCGTCGAGTCCGGCCCCTTCGAATGCGGGCGCGAGCAGGTCGACGGCGTCGAGAATCGAGTCGCGATCGGCCATCAGGCTTCGTACCGACGGAAGACGAGCGTTGCGTTGTGCCCACCGAACCCGAAGCTGTTGCTGATCCCGACGGTCACCTCGATCTTGCGCGCCTCGTTCGGCACGTAATCGAGATCGCACTCGGGGTCGGGGTGCTCCAGGTTGATGGTGGGCGGCAGGATGCCGGTCTTGATGGCCTGGATGGTGGCAATCGCCTCGATCCCACCACCTGCGCCCATCAGGTGTCCGGTCATCGACTTCGTGCTCGAGATCGGAACGTGGTACGCCCCTTCGCCGAAGAGCGTCTTGATGGCCGCCGTCTCGGATCGGTCATTCGGGGGCGTGCTCGTGCCGTGCGCGTTGATGTAGTCGATGTCGTCGGTCGTCAGTCCCGCGTCCGCGATGGCGACGCGCATGCTCTCGACCGCACCTCGTCCGCCGGGAGCCGGGAGGGTGATATGCGAGGCGTCATCGGTGGCGCCATAGCCGACCACCTCGGCGTGGATCGTGGCGCCCCGCGCCAGCGCATGGTCGAGCGCCTCGAGCACGAGGATGCCGGCGCCATCGCCCATCACGAACCCGTCGCGCTGAGCGTCGAATGGCCGCGACGCCAGCTCCGGATCGTCATTGCGTTTCGTGGACAGCGCACGCATGGCGCTGAACGCGGCAACCGGAATCTCGCCGATCCCCGCCTCGGCACCGCCCGCGATCATGAGGTCCGCCTCGCCGCGGCGGATGATGTTCAACGAGTCGCCGATGGCATGGTTCGCGCTCGAGCAGGCGCTGACGGTGGCGTAGTTCGGCCCGCGCGCATTCGCGTAGATGGCGACATAGCCAGCCGCCATGTCGGGGATGAGGGCGGTCACCAGGAATGGCCCGATTCGCTCGACACCGTGCAGCGCGGCCTCGGTCACGTCGCGGATCATGGTGTTGATGCCGCCGATCCCCGAGCCGATGATGCAGCCGGTTCGCCAGGCGAGCGCATCGTCGTCGATCGGCGTCGGCAGGCCGGCGTCGCGCATCGCCTCCGCGGACGCAGCCCATGCGTAATGGACGTATCGGTCGTGGCGACGCACTTCCTTCTTCGGCATGACGGTATCCGCGTCGAAGTCCTTGATCTCGCCGGCAACCTTGCACGCAACCTTCGCGGGATCGAAGCTCGTGATCCGGCTGATCCCGCTGCGTCCGTTGATCAGGCCGTCCCAGAACGCCGGCACGTCGTTGCCGACCGGGGTCAGCGCACCCATGCCGGTCACGACGACCCGGCGCTCCCCATCACGCATCGGACGGCGCTCCATGCATCGTCAGGTCGCGCGGGATCACGATGGTGAGGGTCGCCTCGACGGCCACCTCGCCGTCGACGCTGGCAACGCCGCGCACACGAGCGAAGATGCCGCGCAGCTTCTCGACCTCCACCTTGAGCACCAGCGTGTCGCCGGGGATCACCATGCGTCGAAAGCGGCAGTCGTCGATGCCGGCAAAGAGGCCGAGCTTGCCCCGGTATGCCTCGAGCGTCATGATCGCCACGCCGGCGGTCTGTGCCAGCGCCTCGATCATGAGGACCCCCGGCATGATCGGACGATCGGGAAAATGGCCCGCGAACTGGGGCTCATTGGCGGTCACGGCCTTGATCCCCACGGCGCGCAGCCCCGGCTCAAGCTCGATGATGCGGTCGACGAGCATGAACGGGTGACGGTGCGGGATGATCCGCACGATGTCGGCCGCCTCCATGGGCAGGATCGGCAAGCGGGGGGCTGCGGATTGGGTCGTCATCGGCCTGGTGCCAGTCTCCTCAAGAGCCCACGAATGCGCCCGCACCGACCCGATCGAGCAGGTTGGTGCTCACGCGCGCATCCAGGAAGGCGTCATTGTCGATGATCCCACGGTGGAAGGGGATGTTCGTCTTCACGCCACCGACCTCGAATTCGGCGAGTGCCCGACGAGACCTGGCCAGCGCGATGTCGCGCGTCTCACCCCACACGATGAGCTTCGCCAGCAGGCTGTCGTAGTAGGGCGGGATTTCGTATCCCGCATAGAGATGCGTGTCGACCCGCACGCCGGGACCGCCCGGCAGGTTGAGCGTCTCCACCTGGCCGGTCTGCGGGGAAAAGTTGTCGCTCGGATCCTCGGCGTTGATGCGGAACTCGATCGCATGGCCTCGAAAGGCGATGTCCTCCTGTCGCAGGCTGAGTCGTTCGCCCGCAGCGATGCGGATCTGCTCGCCGATGAGATCGATGCCGGTCAGCATCTCGGTGACGGGATGCTCGACCTGGATCCGGCAATTGATCTCGATGAAGAAGAAGTTGCCCTGCGCGTCGAGCAGGAACTCGAGCGTGCCGGCGCTCTCGTAGCCCGCGGCGATCACGCTCCTGATGGCCAGGTCGCGGAGCTTCTCGCGAGCCGCGTCATCCATCGCCGGCGAGGGTCCCTCCTCGATGATCTTCTGGTGCCGGCGCTGGATGGAGCAATCGCGCTCACCGAGATGCACCCCGTTGCCGTGTCGGTCGAGAAGCACCTGGACCTCGACGTGCCGCGACTCCTCGATCCACCGCTCGAAATAGACCGAGTCGTCACCGAAGGCAGCCTGTGCCTCGGACCGAGCGAGAGGCAGCGACTGCTCCATCTCCCGTGGCGATCGCACGAGACGCATGCCGCGTCCACCGCCGCCCGCCGATGGCTTGAGCAGGACCGGATACCCCGCTTCGCCAGCCTGCTCCAGCGCGTCGGCCAGGTCGGTCACGATCCCGCGGCTTCCTGGGACGGTGGGAAGGCCGTTGGCGGCCAGCATGCGTCGCACCGCGTACTTGCTGGCAAAGCGCTCGAGCACCTCGGGTCGGGGCCCGATGAAGGTCACGTCATGGGCGACGCACGCTTCGGCAAAGGTCGCATCCTCGGACAGAAATCCGTAGCCGGGATGAATCGCGTCGCAGCCGGTGATCATGGCGGCGCTGATGACGGCCGGTTGATTGAGATAGCTCTTTCGAGCCTCCGCCGGGCCGATGCAGATGGCCTCGTCGGCAAGGCGCACGGCAAGGGTGTCACGGTCCGCTTCGCTGTATGCCACCACCGCCGGCAGTCCGAGGTCACGGCACGCACGCAGGATGCGGACTGCGATCTCGCCGCGATTGGCGACCAGGATCTTGGTGACCATGGTCAGGCGAGTGCCGGCTGAGGCAGGTCGGAGCGCAGAAGGGCAGCCGTTGCCTCCAGGCTGGCCGCATCGCTGACGTTGGCGGTGCGCAGTCCCGGCGTGATGCGCCTCACCATCCCGGTGAGCGCGGACCCGGGGCCGCACTCGATGGCGAGGTCAACCCCCTCGGCGCTCATGCGTTCGATGCAGCGGACCCATTCCACAGGCGATCGAACCTGCTCCGCCAGGAGCGCGCGAATCATTCCGGCGTCGCTGACCGGCTCGGCGCTCACGTTGCTGATGATCGGAATCAATGCGTCATGCCAGTCCTCGCCCTCGAACGCCGCCGCCAGGCCCTCGGCAACGTCGGTCATGAGCGGCGAATGGAACGCCCCCGACACCGGGAGGCGCAGCACTCGCTTGGCGCCGGCGGCACGCATCGGTTCCGTGGCGGCCTTGAGCACCTCTCGTCGTCCCGAGATCACGACCTGGCCCGGGGCGTTGTCGTTGGCGACGACCAGCTCGGTCGGCCGCCCGACGCTCGCGACCACCGACTCGACCGTCTCGCGGTCGAGTCCGATCACCGCCGCCATGCCGCCGTCCGCGCCAACCGCTGCCATCAGCTCCGCGCGTCGCGACACGAGGCGCAGCGACGCACCGAAATCGAGGATGCCCGCCGCCACCAGAGCGGCATACTCCCCAACGGAATGGCCGGCGACGAGGCGAGGCTCGAGCTCGACCCGTTCACCCAGCGCCCGATGGGCGGCCACCGACGTCGCGAGCAGGCATGCCTGGGTCTGGCGGGTGTCGTCGAGCCGATCGGATGGGCCGTTCCAGCACGTCTCGCTGACCGACCAGCCGAGGACGCGGTCCGCCTCCTCGAACGTGGCATGCGCGGCGACGGACCGCTCCGCCAGCTCACGGCCCATGCCGATCACCTGTGAGCCCTGGGGACTGAAGAGCAATGCGAGGCTCAACGGGCCATCTCGGCTTCCAGCTCCAGCACCACCTGACCGTACTCCACCGCTTCGCCGGTCTCGGCGACGAGGTGTCTGACCGTACCGCGACGGGGAGCCCGGACGTCGTGCCGGATGCCGAGCATCTCGACCTGGCCGAGGGAATCGCCCTTCTCGACGGCCAGGCCGGGCCCGAGTCCATCGGCGTAGACGAAGAAGCCGACCGCGGGTGAGGCGACCCCGACCGAGGCTGCCGTTCCCGAAGCCGGAGTCGCCTGGACCGTCACGGCCGCCGTGGACCGGTCCGTCGAGCCCGCTTTCGGAGCAGACGAAACGGCGCGAGCCACCCGCAGCCGCAGATCACCGGACGACACCTCGATCTCACCGAGCCCGTGCCTCTCCAGGCGTTCGGTCAACCGCGGGATCAGCTCGTTTGCCGCGCGTGCGACGGTGTCAAGCGCGCGCTCCGCGTCCGTCATGCGCCCCTCTCGCTTTCATCATCGGCATCGTCACTCGGCCAGATCTCGCTCCAGCGCGGGCGTCGCGGGACGTTCGGCAGGTGAAGAATCCGGCCGATCCGGCGGCGCAGCGATGGCACCTTCGGCCGTCCGGGGCTGATCGCTCCGGTCTCCAGGTACGCCCCCATGCCGCGCAGCCGAGCATAGCGGCTCGCGAGCAGCTCGGTGGTCTCGCGTCCGGAGAGTCTGCGCAGCGCGGAGATGATGGCGGCCTTGAGTGCCTGCCCGGTCGCCCCGTGGTCGGTGTGCGCGCCTTCACCCGGCTCGGCGACGATGCCGTCG
>JACDBZ010000146.1 GCA_013694645.1 Chloroflexota bacterium | reverse complement strand
CGCTCGCCGGTCTCGGCGGCGCTGAGCCGATACAGGCCGCGCAGCACGCCGTCCTCGGCACCATCGGGCTTGGCCGGCATCGGCCAATTCTCGTTATAGAGCGTGATGTAGTAGAAGACGTCCTCGCCGCGCTCGCCGTACATCCGGTCGATCCCCTCGCGAACGATGATCGCCAGCTCGTACGCGAAGGCGGGGTCGTAGGCCAGGACGTTGGGAATGGTCGAGGCCAGCACATGGGAGTGACCGTCGTCGTGCTGAAGCCCTTCGCCGGTCAACGTGGTGCGGCCGGCGGTTGCACCCATCATGAAGCCACGTCCGCGCGCGTCGCCGAAAGCCCACACCTGGTCGCCGGTGCGCTGCATGCCGAACATCGAGTAGAAGGTGTAGAACGGGACCATCGGCTGGCGCCAACTGGCGTACGAGGTGCCCGCGGCCTGGAACGAGGCCATCGAGCCAGCCTCCGTGATGCCCTCCTCCAGGAGCTGGCCGTCCTCCTTCTCGATGTAGCTGAGCAGCAGCTCCTTGTCGACCGGCGTGTAGCGCTGGCCGAGCGGGTTGTAGATCCCGACCTCCTTGAAGAGGGGATCCATGCCGAAGGTGCGTGCCTCATCGGGGATGATGGGGACGATGCGGTTCCCGATCCGCGGGTCGCGGACGAGGTTGCGCACCAGCCGGCTGAAGGCCATGGTCGTGCTGGCCGGTCGGTCGGAGCCCGCGAAGAACTCGGTGAATACCTGGTCGTTCGCCGCCGGCAGCGGCTTCGGAACGACGACGCGCCGGGGGACCGATCCGCCGAGCTGCCGGCGACGCTCCATCATGTACTGGATCTCGGGCGCATCGGCCCCGGGGTGGTAGTACGGGGCCTCCTTGAGCCTGTCGTCGGGGATCGGCAGCTCAAGCCGGTCGCGGAAGATCTTAAGCTCGTCGGTCGTCAGCTTCTTTGCCTGGTGCGTGACGTTGCGGCCCTCGATGCCGGGACCCAGCGTCCAGCCCTTCACGGTCTTCGCCAGGATGACGGTCGGCGCGCCCTTGTGCCCCACCGCCGCGGCGTACGCAGCATGCACCTTGCGGTAGTCGTGACCGCCGCGCCGCAGCTTGGCGAGCTCGTCGTCGGAGAGGTGCTCGACCATCGCGCGAAGCCGCGGATCGGGGCCGAAGAACTGCTCGCGAATCGTGGCACCGTCGCTGACTGCCATGCGCTGGTAGTCGCCGTCGAGCGTGTCGTTCATCTTGGCCAGCAGGATGCCGTCCTTGTCGCGGGCGAGCAGGTCATCCCATTCGCGCGCCCAGATGACCTTGAGCACGTTCCAGCCGGCGCCGCGGAAGAGGGCTTCCAGCTCCTGGATGACCTTCCCGTTGCCCCGCACGGGTCCATCGAGGCGCTGGAGGTTGCAGTTGATGACGAAGGTGAGGTTATCGAGGCCCTCGCGGGCAGCCAGGCTCAATGCGCCGATCGACTCTGGCTCGTCCATCTCGCCGTCGCCGAGGTAGGCCCACACGCGCACGTGGCTGGTATCGGCGATGCCGCGGGCGGCGAGGTAGCGGTTGAAGCGAGCCTGGTAGATGGCCGCCATCGGTCCGAGGCCCATGCTGACCGTCGGGAACTGCCAGAACCCGGGCATCAGCCTCGGATGGGGATAGCTCGAGAGGCCGATGTGGTCGGTCAGCGCCTCGCGTCGGAAGTGGTCCAGGTTCTCCTCGTTCAGGCGACCTTCGAGAAAGGCGCGAGCGTAGATGCCCGGGGCGGCGTGTCCCTGGAAGTAGATGAGGTCACCGGGGCCATCATCGGATCCGCGAAAGAAGTGATTGAAGCCGACCTCGTACAGGCTGGCCGCGCTCGCATAGGTGGACAGATGGCCGCCGATGCCCTCGAAGCTCGTGTTGGCGCGCAGCACCATGGCTAGCGCATTCCAGCGGATGAGGCGGCGGATCTTGAGCTCCATCGCCTCGTCGCCGGGGAAGTAGGGCTCCTGCTCGGGGCTGATGGTGTTGATGTAGCGCGTCTGGGTCAGGGTCGGAAGGCCGACCTGGAGCTGCCGCGCGCGCTTGAGTAGCTTGTAGATGATGAAGCGTGCCCGATCGGGTCCGGCCGCCTCAACGACGCCGTCGAGCGACTCGATCCACTCCTGCGTCTCGACCGGATCGATATCCGGGAGCTGCTGCTTGAACTGGTCGAAGATCTCGTGGTTCGGTTGCTGCATTGCGGGCCTATGGTACAGACCGGCGCCGGTTGGCGGGAGCCGCCGACCTGTCGAGTCCGCGCCCGCGACGCATCGTCCCTTGCCAAACGCTGTCGCCGTGCGCGTTGGCCGCCCGCGAGGTCCGATACGTCTCGCGGCCGAGCGTGACGGAGGCGGCAAGAACGCGAGGGTCCGGCCAACGCGCACCCGGCGCGCAGTTGGCGAAACCAGACGACGCGCGTTGACAGCCGCTCCATACGCCGCCCGAATCGACCGCCTGGCGTGATCCGGGCCGATGCGCATGCCTGAGCCGCGCATCCGATCGCTCGTGTCACGCTCGTGTCAAGAAAGCGCCGATATTTCGGTCGTTCCCGGCTCAAGTCGTTACACGTGCCGGGTTTGGCCGATATTCCGGCGCGTGCTCGCCACGAGGGCTGCCCCGGCGCGGGACTGACGCCGCAGGTGCACCGACACTTCGGCCGTTCCCGACCAGGCGCGAACGATTGGCGGGCTTTGCCGATATTTCGGTGGCCGTCGCCTCCGAGGGTGCGCTTCGCACTACACTGCGGGACGATGTCACGCGAAGAGCGCCGCAACTACGAGCGCATGATGCGCAATGTGGAGAAAGGGCCGGCGCTGCCTCCTGCCGCGAAGGCGCGCG
>JACDBZ010000143.1 GCA_013694645.1 Chloroflexota bacterium | reverse complement strand
CGGTGTGGGCGCGCAGGTCGAAATCGGTACGGTCGGCGACTCCCTCAAGCTCGGACCATCCGATCGGGAACTGGTATTCGATGTCGGTGGTCTGCTTCGAATAGTGGCTCAGCTCATCGGCTTCGTGTGGCCGTAGGCGGAGGCGGCTGTCGCCGATGCCGAGCACATCGGTCCACCAACGGTGGCGGGCATCCACCCAATGAGAGAACCATTCGTCCTCGTCGCGCGGGTGGACGAAGAACTCCATCTCCATCTGCTCAAACTCGCGCAGGCGGAAGATGAAGTTGCCGGGCGTGATCTCATTGCGGAACGACCGGCCCATCTGCGCGATCCCGAACGGAAGCTTGCGGCGCATGCTCACGGCGACATTGTCGAACTGGACGAACATGGCCTGCGCCGTCTCCGGCCGCAGGTAAGCGACCGATGACGACTCGGCCACCGGGCCCACGTGCGTGGCGAACATCAGGTTGAACTGGCGTGCGTCGGTCAGCGTGTCCCTGTTGCCGCAGTTGGGGCATGCGATCTCGGCAGGCTTGCCCTTGAGGTCATCCTCTCGGAAGCGGTGCTTGCAGTTGCGACAGTCGACCATCGGGTCACTGAAGCCGGCAACGTGGCCGCTCGCCTCCCAGACGCGCGGGTTCATGATGATCGCGGCGTCGAGGCCTACGACGTCGTCGCGCAGCTGGACCATATGCCGCCACCAGGCCGCCCTGATGTTGTTCTTGAGCTCCACGCCGAGCGGGCCGTAATCCCAGAATCCCGCCATGCCGCCATAGATCTCGCTGGACGGGAAGACGAATCCGCGTCGCTTGGCGAGGCTGGCAATGACATCGAAGGTCGGCGCTGGCACGGGGTGGGCGACTCCTGCGGGCGGCAGATGGATGGGTGGTCGAGTCTATCCCATGCAGTCGAGAATCGACCCTTCCCGTGGAGTGAAGCCGATGGACAACCCGCTCAGCAGCGTGACCTCAGCCAGCCTGCAACGTGGTTCGGCAAGAAGCGCGCGGACTCGACAGGAATCGTGGCCCTGGATCCGACATCACTGTCCCCCGATGCAAATCTGAGAGGAAGTGACCGAACGAGCCGGTCACGCCAACGAGGTTGGCCCTACGACCGACGATCGTGACCCGGACCCAACATGCGCCCTCTCGCCGGTCGATTCGCCAACTGGATTGGCCGCATGACAGACGAGGCCTCGTCCGGCGGCCACAAGGCCACCCTGCTTGGCATCTGGCGGGCACGGCGTTTGGGCTCCTCAGCGCGCGGCGGCGGCCTCGCGGGCGGCGATCTCGGAGAAGAAATCGCGCGAGCGAAGCTCGCGCTCGAGCACGGCGGACACCGTGGCATGCATCAGGCGCTCGATCTCTCGATGCATGGTCGGCGTCAGGTGAAGCCGGAGGACGCCGACCAGGGCCGAGCGCTGGAGATGACGAAGCACCTTGAGCGCGTCGCCGGAGATCGGCCGAACGCCGTGAGCCGCATGCGAGCACTGCGAACACAGGACGCCGCCACCGACCGGCGAGTACGCGTTGCCATCCGGCTCGATCTGCGCCCCGCACTCGAGACAGCGCACCAGCTCGGGGCGGAAGCCCATGGCGTCCAGCAACGCCAGCTCGAACCACCGCGCGACGACCTCGCGTGTGACCTCATCCGGCGGCGCGTCCAGCGCCGAGAGTGACTGGGCCAGCAGGCGAAAGGCCTGGTGCGAATCCGCCGAACCTTCGCAGAATCGGTCCGCCAGCTCGACGATGTACCAGGCCGCGGCCGTCGAGTGGAGGTCGTTGCGCAGCCCGAGATGCGGGTCCTCCAACGAGGAAGAGGTGACGACGTCCCAGGTCCGCCCCACCGCCAGCACCAGCTGCACGTCGCTGAACGGCTCGAGCGCGCCGCCGATCCGCGATCGCGTCCGCCGCACGCCCTTGGCGATGACGCGCAGCTTTCCCAGTCGCGGCGTCAGGATGGTGAGCACGCGATCCGCCTCGCCCAGGTTCATCGAGCGCAGCACGATGCCCTCCGTCTTGTAGACGCGTGGTCGCGGGCTCATCGGCCCAGAGCGCTGGAGCAGAACTTGCTACGTACGCGTATCATGATCTCGATGCTCCTGAACCCGTATGTCGCCAGGCTGACGTGACGCGGCTCCTCGAGGAGGTCGGGTACCCTTCCGGCGTGGACATCAGGACCGAGTTTAGTCACATCCTGGCCGACATCGAGACCGAGATGTCGAGCGTGCTCGATGCGCGACAGGGCCATGCGCGCTCCCTGTACGAGATGCTGGCGTACCACCTCGGCCTCGACGGGGAATCCGGCCGGCGCGGCAAGCGGATGCGCCCGCTTCTGGGCGCGCTGGCCTACCAGTCCCTCACCGGCGACTACCGTCCCGCGCTGCCCGGTGCGGCGGCGGTCGAGCTCGGGCACAACTTCAGCCTCGTACACGACGACATCGAGGACGCCGACGTCGAGCGTCGACATCGGCCCACCCTGTGGGCCATCTGGGGCATCCCGCTCGCGATCAACGCAGGCGATGCACTGTTCGCGCTCTCGCGCCTTGCGCTGTATCGGCTCCTCGATGGTGGCTTCAGCGAGCGACGCGTCCTCGCCCTCATGCGCGTCTACGACGAAACCTGCCTGGCGCTGTGCGAGGGCCAGTACCTCGACATCAGCTTCGAGCGCCGGACCGATGTCAGCGTCGAGGGCTACCTGGAGATGATCGGCAAGAAGACCGCCGCGCTGCTGGCCGCATCGGTCCAGGCCGGCGCCATCCTGGCCACCGATGATGCCGACGTGGTCGACGCCTATCGTCGCTTCGGTTTCGACCTGGGCATGGCCTTCCAGATGGCCGATGACGTGAAGGGCACCTTCTGGAGCTCCACCGAGTCCGGCAAGCCGGAGGCGGGCGACGTCCGCAAGCGCAAGAAGACGCTGCCGCTGGTGTGGGCGCTGGAGAACGCCCCGGAGGCTGATCGCGACCGCCTCAACGCCATCTATCTCGACGGCATCCGCGCGA
>JACDBZ010000141.1 GCA_013694645.1 Chloroflexota bacterium | reverse complement strand
GCGAACTCCCGGTAGCATGCGAGGCATCCCATGAGCGAAGCCATCAGCAACATCCTGCGCCGCCCGCTGCGGACGGCGCTCACGATCCTCGGCATCGTGATCGGTGTCTTCGCGCTCACGGTGATGGGCGCGCTGGCCGAAAAGCTCAACGTGCTCGTGGACGGGGGAGACGAGTATTTCCGCACTCGCCTCTTCGTCTTTGACGAGGGCGCCGCGTCGGGTTTCCAGGCTAGCTCACGGCCGGTGACCCGCGACCTCGTCGAGCGGATCGAGGAGCTCCCCGGGGTCGACCGTGCCACGCCGGTGCTCCAGACGCTGCTCAATCCGGGGGAGGCAGGCGGGTTCGACCTCCCCGAGCTGCTGACCGGCATCGAGCCTGAGACGTGGTACGACGAGGCCGTCGAGCTCCGGGTCGACGCGGGCCGGCTTCTGGAAGCTGACGAGGCGGGGGTGACCGTCATCGGGGCCGACCTCGCCGAGCGGTACGACCTGCGCGTGGGCGATAGCTTCACCATGCGCGAGCATGATTTCGCGGTGATCGGCGTCCTCGAGCGCACGCTCACCTTCCCGGACAAGATCGCCTACGTGCCCCTGGCGGATGCCCAGGAAATCTACGTCGAATCCGTCCCGGATGCCTTCGAAGAACGGACCGATGCGCTGGCGACCCAGATCGAAGTGTTTCCGGACAATCTTGACGACGCCGATGCGATCGCCGCCGCCATCACCATCGAGATCGATGGCGTCCGTGCCGTTACCCCGGCCGAGGTGGCCGACCAGATCGGCCAGGCGAGCATCGTGTTCAACCTGATCATCGTGGGAGCCAGCGTGATCGCGGTCATCGTGGGCGGGCTGAGCGTGATCAACACCATGGTCATGACCGTCAGCGAGCGGGTGCGCGAGATCGGCATCAAGAAGGCGGTCGGCGCGCCGACGGGAGCGATCCTGCGCGAGTTCGTGGTCGAGGCCACCCTGCTCGGCGCCATCGGCGGCATCATCGGCCTGGGCCTTGGTGCCCTGCTGGTGGTCATCCTGAATGCCCAGACGGCCGGCTCCGGCACGAGCGTCTTCCTGCTCACGCCGATGCTGCTGCTGCGCTCGTTCCTGTTCGCGACCATCCTCGGCACCCTCGCGGGCATCTATCCGGCGTTCCGTGCGGCTCGTCTCGACCCGGTCACCGCGCTGCGCAGCACGTGATGTACGCGCCGTGGTCCTCGCCCATCGCTCTCCACGTGGTGCTCATGACGGGAACCGCCGGACTGCGGCACCGAAATGGCGTGTTTCGGCCGTCAAACCCTCGTCCCATGGGAATTGACCCATATCCACAGTCCACGCACGGGGTAAGCCTCGCCTGATGGGAATTGATGCGCGGAACCGGGCAGGCACACCGCGGATCCTGGTTGCCGAGGCGCTGACGAAGGTCTATGTGCGCGGGGCGAACGAGGTCCGCGCGGTCGATGGCATTTCGCTCAGCGTTCGGGCCGGCGAGTTCATGGCCATCATGGGTCGTTCAGGGTCGGGCAAGACCACCCTTCTCGACCTGCTCGGGTGCCTCCTACGTCCCAGCGCGGGAGAGCTCGCGATCGACGGGCGCAGCGTCATCGGCGCGTCGGATGGGGAGCTGGCGGCGATCCGGCGCGAGCGGATCGGCTTTGTTTTCCAGGAGTTCAACCTGATCCCGACGCTGACCGCCATCGAGAACGTCATGCTTCCGCTGCGCTACGGTCCGCGCCATCCCAACGGCAGGCAGGAGGCGGCGGCCCTGCTCGATCTCGTCGGACTGGGAAGCCGTGCGGCGCATCGGCCCAACGAGCTGTCCGGTGGGGAGCAGCAGCGGGTCGCCATCGCACGAGCCCTCGTCAACAGACCCGCCGTGATCCTGGCCGATGAGCCGACCGGCGAGCTCGACTCCACGACATCGGAGACATTGATGGGTATGCTCCGTGGCCTCAACCGGGATCGTGGCGTGACGATCATCATCGTGACCCACGACGCGGGGATCGCAGGCGCCACCGACCGCGTTGTGCGGCTCTCGGACGGCAAGGTCGTCGCCGATGAACGCAGCGATGGACGCGGGTTCGAGCGAGCGCTCTATGGCGAACCATCCCTCAACGGCGACGGACTACACAACGGCACCGGTGGCCGCGTCCGGGTGCTGCTCGGCGATCTCCTGGACCGGGTGCGTGGCCGATGATCGAGGCGGTGGGGCTCACCAAGCACTTCAGGACGCTGACGGCGGTCCATGACCTGTCATTTGCTGTCGGCGACGGCGAGATCTTCGGCATCCTCGGTCCCAACGGGGCCGGGAAGACGACATCCGTGCGCATGCTGGCAGGCCTGATCGGACCTTCGGAGGGCACCGCTCGCATCAACGGCCTCGAGCTGGGACACGACTCCCAGCGCATTCGGGCCACGACCGGTGTCCTGACCGAGGCGCCAGGCCTGCACGACAAGCTGACTGCGCGCCAGAACCTCGGCTACTACGGCCGGCTCTACGGACTGCGCGGTGCCGACCTGCGGCGGGCGGTGGACCGATACCTCGGCATCGTGGGCCTGCCGGACGCCGGTGACCGGCGTGTGGGTGGCTTCAGCAAGGGGATGCGCCAGAAGGTGGCCATCGCTCGCGCGCTCCTCCACGAACCGGACGTCGTCTACCTCGACGAGCCGACGAGCGCGCTCGATCCCTCGGCGGCGAAGATGGTCCGCGACTTCGTGGCGACCCTGCGCGACGCGGGTCGCTCGGTGGTGGTGTGCACGCATAACCTTGACGAAGCGGAGCGCCTGTGCGACCGGATCGGCATCATGCGCGGGACGCTGCTGCTGGTGGACACGCCGGCGAACCTGCGTCGCCGTGGCCGGTCAGCATCGGTGCGGGTGGACCTCGTCGGCGCGCGCAGGCCGGCGTCCTTCGTCGACCTGCTCGCCGAGCTGCCATTCGTCGAGGGGGCGCAGGTCGTCGACGGCTCGCTGCTGGTTGAGGTGGGGGATCCACGCGGTGACAACCCGGAGCTTGTGCGTGCCCTGGTGAACGCCGGTGCGCGCATCGTCGGGGTCAGCGAGGAGGTCGCCACCCTGGAGCAGGTGTACCTGGACCTGGTCGGCGAGGCCGGCACGCGCGACGCGCGGATTGTGGAGGCGGCCTGATGCGTCCGGGCATGATCGCGGCGGTGCTCGGCAAGGAGGTGCTTGACCTGTTCGCCAATCGGCTGCTGCTCGGAGCAGTGGTCTTCCCCGCGCTCGTGTTCGCGTCGATCCCGACCGGGATCGTCGCGTTCATCGAGCTGAACGAGCTCGATCCGGCTCAGATGGGACAGATCGAGCAGTACATCAGCCAGTTCCCGGACCTGCCGCCCAAACTTGCGGCCCAGGGATTCATCGTCCTCAACTTCATGGCGTATTTCCTCCTCATCCCGGCCATGGTACCGATGGCGATCGCCACCCAATCGGTGATCGGCGAGAAGATGGCACGCTCGCTCGAGCCGCAGCTCGCCACTCCGATGGAGGTGAGCGAGCTCCTCGTCGGCAAGGCGCTCTCCGCGGCGGCGCCGGCCGTGCTGGCCACCTGGGGCGTCTTTCTGCTCTATGGCCTGGTGAACGGCGCGATCGCCGATCCCCGGCTCACGGGCCTCATCTTCAACGACGTGTGGAAGGTCGCCATGCTGACGCTCGTCCCGCTCATCTGCCTGTTGAGCGTGCTGCTCGGGATCATCGTGTCATCACGCGTGAGCGATGCGCGGACCGCACAGCAGATCGGCGGCTTCATCGTCCTTC
>JACDBZ010000131.1 GCA_013694645.1 Chloroflexota bacterium | reverse complement strand
GGCGAGTCATCCGCCGCACTTCGGTTGGCGTGCAGCACCCCACAGCCGGTGCAGCGGTGGATGAGGACCCACTCTCCCTTGCCCCGCACGGTAATGGCGATCGGCTCCATGCCGGAGCCGCATTCGTCGAGCATGGCGCGGTCACCCGGACGGTCGTCGACGTGGCGCGACCAGAGGCAGGTGGGGCAATGATTGCGGTGCAGGGTACCCGGGGCGTCGGATGGCACGTCGATCCGACAGTTGACGCATCGGAATGAGCTCGGTTGGGCGCGCGGCCGATGCCGTACGCGGCGTGAGTCTCGGGTCTGGCGCAACGGTGAGTTCTCCTGAAACCAGTGCATGAGGGGACGCGTCGGTCTGCGCGTCGCCCTCTGGCCTTCAGGAATGACGAAGGCCGCCTCGGCGGGCGGCCCATCTGGTCAGCAGCGATACCTACCAGCTGCTACGACCCGGCGAGCTCCATCCGGAGGCGCGACGCGCGAAGAACCGTCCCTGCGGTCTTGCTCATGACTCCTCCTCGTGGATGCGGCCGGCGCTGTATGCGCCATCAGTGACCGACTCTACGCCGTGCGGGCGCCGGTCGTCAATGTCCTACTTGTGCTTGCGGCGACGGCCAGCCGGCGTCGGCCTGGCGCGCTCGCGCTCGGCACGACGTGGCGGGGGAACATATCGGCGGCGGCGAATCTCATCATTGGCGGCAGCGATCCGAGGCGGGAAACGCACGAACACCGCATGGGCGGCCATCCCCATCCCGGCCAGCACGATGAGGAGCTGAAGGATGAGCGGAACGCCGATCACGACGAGGAGCGGGATGATGCCCCAGGTGACGATGATCGGCCAGAAGACCCACTCGTGCAGCGCCAGAAGCTCCGGGTAGCGGCGGTACCGCCGCTGCGCCAGGTTGTAGACGACGATCGCGCCGATCGCGATCAGCACGCCCGCCACCCACATCAGCGTGAACAGGTCGGGATAGTTGGCGAGCGAGAATGGGTCGGTCAAGACGTTCATCGGCCGCGGAGTCTAGCACGCGACCCGCCGCCGGATCGCAGCGCCGTCTGTCCGGGGCTCTGCGTGCGGCACGACAGCACGACCCGCGACCCCGCGGCTGCACAGCTGCACAGCTGCACGACTGCACGGCTGCACGTCGGTCTCTTTAATGACGCCCGATCCGGCGTAGGCGCCGGCGGGCGACGATTCGGCACCCCTCCACGCCCTATAATCGGCATCCCCGAAACACTCGCCACCCACCACGAGGACGTCGATTGCGCGCCCTGCTCTCCGTCAGCGATCGCGAAGGCATTGTCGAGCTCGCCAGGGGGCTGACCGATGCGGGCGCCGAGTGCTTCGCCACCGACGGCACGCGAGCGCACCTCAGCGAGGCCGGCATCGAGGGCATCCGCCCCGTCAGCGAGCTGACCGAGACGAGCGAGATCCTCGGGGGACGGGTCAAGACGCTTCATCCCAACATCTTCGCCGGGCTCCTGGCCCGCCGCGATCAGCCCGATCATCTCGCTCAGCTGGCCGAGCACGGAATCGAGCAGATCGACATCGTGGTCGTGAACCTGTACCGCTTCGCGCAGACGGTGCGGGAGCCGAACACGACGCTCGACCAGGCGCTCGAGCAGATCGACATCGGCGGCGTCGCGCTCCTGCGCGCGGCTGCCAAGAATTTTCCGGGCGTGGCCGCGGTTTCCAACCCGACCCAGTACGCATCGGTCCTGCGCGATATCAAGACGCAGGGCAGCGTCAGCCCCGAGACGCGCCAGAAGCTTGCCGGTGAGGCATTCGCCGTCACGGCCGCCTACGACGCCCAGATCGCGAGCTACCTGAACGTCGCCACCGGCACGGTCTTCCCGAGCCGGCTGACGATGGTCGTCGAAAAGAAGGCCGATCTGCGCTACGGCGAGAACCCGCACCAGCTCGGCGCCTTCTATACCGATCCGGCGCATGCCGGCGGCAGCATCAGCAGCGCGCACCAGATCGCCGGCAAGGACCTGAGCTTCAACAACCTGCTCGATCTGGATGCCGCCTGGAGCATCGCGTCCGACTTCAAGACGCCGGCCGTCGCGATCGTCAAGCACGGGAATCCGTGCGGCCTCGCCAGCGTGGTGGACCTGGCCGAGGCGTTCCGACTGGCGCTCGAGGGCGACAGCGTCAGCGCGTACGGCGGGGTGATCGGTGCCAATCGGACCATCGATGAGTCGGCTGCTCGCGCCATCCGTCCGGGCTTCTTCGAGGCGATCGTCGCACCGGGCTACACGCCGGAGGCGCTCGAGATCCTGCGCACCAAGCGCGGCTTCGAGATCATCGAGATTCCGCCGGCTGCGGACGAGGCCGATGAGCTCGGCATCGGCAAATTCGACTTCAAGCGCATCGGTGGTGGAGTGCTGGTGCAGACGTTCGATAACCTGGAGGAGGATCGGGACAAGCTTCAGCCGGTGACGCAGCGGCGCCCCACCCTGGAGGAGCTGACCGACCTCCTCTTTGCCTGGCGCGCCGTGCGACACGTGAAGTCGAACGCGGTCGTGCTGGCCAAGAAGCACGCCATGATCGGCATGGGGGCGGGCCAGCCGTCGCGCGTGGTCAGCGTGGAGGTCGCGCTGCGCAAGGCCGGCGAGCGCGCCCCGCTCTCGGTCATGGCGTCGGACGCCTATTTCCCGTTCCCGGATGGCATCCAGATCGCCGCCCAGGCCGGAGTCACCGCCATCATCCAGCCCGGCGGCAGCATCCGCGACGAGATGGCGATCGAGGTCGCAGACCGTCACCACATGGCGATGGTCTTCACCGGCCGTCGCCATTTCAAGCACTAGACCGATGGCTTCGCCAGGACCGGTCGACAAGGTCATCATCGCCGAGGCAATTCGCGCCACCGAGGCTGGTGCCATCGCCGCGGCACGGCTCATGGGCCGCGGTGATCGCGACGGGGCCGACCAGGCCGCCGTGACCGCCATGCGCAAGGCCATGGACGACGCCGATATCACCGGCACCATCGTCATCGGTGAGGGAGAACGGGACCAGGCGCCGATGCTCTACATCGGCGAGAAGGTCGGCAATCCGGACGCCGCAACGTCGATCGACATCGCGGTCGATCCGCTCGAGGGCACGAACCTGGTCGCCACCGGTTCGGCGAATGCCACGGCGGTCCTTGCCGCCTCGGAGCCGGGTGGGCTGATGCACGCGCCGGACACCTACCTCGAGAAGCTGATCGTGGGGCCGATGGTCGCCGGTCACGTGG
>JACDBZ010000105.1 GCA_013694645.1 Chloroflexota bacterium | reverse complement strand
GGGGTCATCGGCGCCCGGATCTATCACGTCATCCATCTGTGGGACTTCTACAGCGCCAATCCGCTCGTCATCCCGCAGATCTGGAATGGCGGCATCGGCATCCCCGGCGCCCTGGCGGGCGGCGTGGTCGGCATCTTCCTCTACACCCGCTCGAAGGGTATCAACACGGCTCGCTGGCTCGATATCTTCGCCCCGGCGGCGCTGCTGGGGCAGGTCATCGGCCGACTCGGAAACTTCGTCAACCAGGAGCTGTACGGTCCGCCCACATCGCTGTGCGGCGTCGACTTCCCGCCGTGTCTCCCGTTCGGCGTGCAGATCGGCGCGGACCACCGCGCCGGCACTCCGTGGGATGCGGTCACCTATCCGGTCGAGACCACAACCTTCGTGCCGCTCTTCGCATACGAGATGGTGCTCAACTTCATCGGCCTGGTCGTCCTGCTGTTCGTCATCCGTCGCTTCGGCCCCCGCCTCTTTGCCGGCGATGCCGCCCTCATCTACATCATGTGGTACGGAGCGGTGCGGACGCTGCTGGAGACCTATCGAGTCAATAATTGGACGATCCTCGGGATTCCGACCGCAATGTGGGTCGGCATCATCGGCTTCGTGCTCGCCGGAGCCTGGCTGATGTATCGGCACCGCCGTGGCTGGGGCTCGCCGATGATCAAGCCGGCCGAGGACCGCCGTGCCGATTCGTCCGCCGCCCCGCAGCCTCATCCGGAGGCGAGCGCTGGCTGAGCGCCCGGGCAGGATCCTGCCCGATGTGACCGCCGCGGTCGGCGCCACCCCACTCGTGGCGCTGGATCGGCTCGCCGCCGACGTCCGGCCGCGGATCGTCGCCAAGCTCGAGCACATGAACCCGGGCGGATCGGTCAAGGATCGGATCGCGCTGCCCATGATCGAGGCCGCCGAGCGAGCCGGCCTTCTGAGGCCCGGGGGCGTGATCGTCGAGCCGACGAGCGGCAACACCGGCGTTGGCCTGGCGCAGGCGGCCGCCGTGAAGGGCTATCGGTGCATCTTCGTCATGGCCGATAAGCAGTCCGAGGAGAAGCGAGCGCTGCTGCGCGCGTACGGAGCGGAGATCATTGTCTGCCCGAGCGACGTGGAACCCGACGACGAGCGTTCCTACTACCGCGTTTCGGATCGCCTTGCCCGCGAGACGCCTGGCGCCTGGAAGCCGGACCAATATCACAACGCCATGAATCCGCAGGCGCACTACGCGTCCACCGGTCCGGAGATCTGGGACGCGACCGAAGGACGCGTCACCCACCTCGTCGTCGCGCTCGGTACTGGCGGCACGGTATCGGGCATGGGGCGCTACCTCAAGGAGCGCAATCCGGGACTCGTGATCGTGGGAGCCGATCCGGCTGGATCGGTCTACTCGGGCGATACGCCGAGCACATACCTGACCGAGGGCATCGGCGAGGATTTCTGGCCCAGCACGTACGACACGGGGATCTGCGACGTCGTGGTGCGGGTAAGCGATCGCGACTCGATGCTCACCGCACGCGCGGCCACGGCGCGGGAGGGAATCCTCATGGGCGAGTCCTGCGGCACCGCGCTGTGGGCCGCGCTCCAGGTTGCGCGCTCGCTCGAGGATCCTGATGCGCTCTTCGTGGTCGTGCTGCCCGACTCGGGTCGCAACTACGTCGCCAAGCTCTATGACGACGCGTGGCTCCGCCAGTCCGGTCTGCTCGGCGGAGACGAGCAGGTGTCCGACTACGACTGGCGCGCCACGCGAGCCGACGTCGTCCTACGCGGCACCGAGATCCCGCAGCCGGGCCGCTGAGCGCAGGCACCGGTCCCGGAGGATGCCCAGCCCATTTCCGCGATCCATCAAGGCCTGGGCGCCCGACGATGCTCTCTGGCACGATTCTCGTGATCTATGACCGCCCAGCGGGCGCAAGCCGCGCCCCGCGGCCGAGCTCAGGCGTCACTTGTGGTCATGGAATGCGGGAATCGGGCCCCGCATGAGCTTCCGGCGCCGAAGTCTCGATCCATCGCGTCAGGCCGTGTCGCTGCTGGTCAGCGACCAGGTCGATGGAAGCTCCGGCGGACGCTCGCCCCTCTCTTCTTCGTCTGACATCGTGGGCGGCCGACGTGCCAACGCTGGGCTCACCGCGGAACCGCCGCGTCGAGGAGGTTCCAGAAGTCGCGGAGGCCGTCGTTGACCTGGTAGCGCAGGGCCGGCTCGACCCCGAGCAGGATGTCGGCGTAGGACACCACCTGGTACGCGGCGCCCAGCCCGAAGACCGTCTCCAGCTCGTCGCGGAGCGGAGCCGTGTCGGCGAAGGGAGCGAGAGCGTCGAGCCACGCGGGCCACGAGGGGTCGTCCGGACCGAAGCGGCCCTGGGGGTGGACGAGCCAGACGGCCACGTCGAGCAGCGGATGCGCGATGGCGGCATCCGACCAGTCGATGATCACCGAGCCGCCGGGTGGGGTGAGGACATTGGATCGGTTGAAGTCGCCATGCACGATCATCTCCGGAAGGCCGATCCCGTCGAGCCACGAGGCTCGGTCGTCGACCCATCCGACGATGGACGACGCCCTCGCAGGGTCCGCGAGCAGCTCGTCCATCACTGCCGCCGTGGCGATGGCTTCTCGCAGCCCAGTCGCAAGCTCGCGCATTGGCCGATGCGGCACGCCGAGCGCTCGGAGCTCGCCATGACGATCAAGAACACGACGCTGGACATCGACCAGGGCACGGACCGCGCCCGTGATCGCCGCCGCATCGGTCGAGACGTCCAGCGCGGCGCCTGGCACATCATCGAGCAGCAGCCAGCCCGCTTCATCATTGCGGGCGAGGACGGTTGGCACCGCCTGCGGCGCCACCCCTGCGAGGAGGTCCGTCACCGCCGGTTCGTGGTGGAACTGGGGAAACACGGCCTTGAACCAGGCGTCGCCGCTGTCGGTGGAGATACGCATGAGCGCCGAGAGACTCCACAGGCGACGCACCTCGATCGGACCCGTGCGCCGTTGCCCCGCGCTCATCAGGGCGCCGTCGATCCATGCCGCGGCGCGCTCGTGCCAGCCCGGTCGAGACCAGCGCGGTCGGTCGGACGGCGGTAGCGCGGCGCCTGACCACTCGCCGAGCCACGTTCGCGCCCGCGCCGCCACCGGACCGGGAAGCGCCTGTGGCGCAGCGCCCCAGGCCAGGCCATCGGGCGGCCTCCAGTCAGGACTCGGCGCATCCAGGGCGGCCAGCGCCATCATCGATCGGGATCGGCCGGCGAACGGTAGATACGTCTCGAGGATGGTGGCGTCGAGCGCCCATCGGTCCTGGAGGTGCCTGTGCAGCGCCACCACGAGCGTGTCGTCGTCGGCGAGCTCCGTCCGCACGCAGGCAAGGGTTCGATCGATCTGCCGGACCAGGATCCCGGTCCCCGAGCCCGGGGCCGGAACGAGCAGGTGGACGTCGATCTCGCGGCACATCGACGCAGCATGCCAGACGGGTCTGCTGACGTGGGCGAGCGTGCGGAGTATCGTGTGAGACCACCACACGATCAGGAGCGCACGAGACTTCATGACGCACGTAGCAGAGCCGCCGGTCGCATCGAGCGGGGATCGGACCGGGCTGGAGCGGGTCAACCACTGGATCAACGGCGCTCGCGTGCCGGGTCGCAGCGGGCGGCAGGGGCCGGTCTTCAACCCGGCAACCGGCGAGGTGGCCCGCGAGGTCGACTTCGCATCGGTGCAGGAGGTTGACGCCGCCGTCGCCGCGGCACACGAGGCATTTCCCGCCTGGCGTGCCACCTCCATCAGCAGGCGGACCGAGATCATGTTCCGCGTCCGCAACCTGGTCGAGACCCATCGTGAGGAGATCGCGGCTCACCTGACCCGCGAGCACGGCAAGGTTCGGACCGATGCCCTGGGCGAGGTGGCCCGCGGCCTGGAGAACATCGAGTTTGCGACCGGCATCCCGCATCTGCTCAAGGGCGGCTTCAGCGAGCAGGTCAGCACCGGCGTCGATGTCTACCAGATCCGCCAGCCGCTCGGCGTGGTGGCCGGCATCACCCCGTTCAACTTCCCGGCCATGGTCCCGATGTGGATGTTTGCCAACGCCATCGCCTGCGGCAACACGTTCATCCTGAAGCCCTCCGAGAAGGACCCGTCCGCATCGGTCTACCTCGGGGAGCTGCTGGCGGAGGCCGGCGTGCCGGACGGTGTCTTCAACGTCGTGCACGGCGATAAGGTGGCGGT
>JACDBZ010000099.1 GCA_013694645.1 Chloroflexota bacterium | reverse complement strand
CGCTCTGGAAGCGGCTGGGGTTCGCGAGCCGCGGTCGAACGCTCGGTCGAATGATCGGCTGAGCCGTCACCACCCGCATCGGCCATATCAAACACCAACAGGAGAAGCTCAACCGTGAGCAAGAACGTTGCGATGTTCGTTGACGTCGCCAACATGTACTACGCGGCTCGAGGCCAGGATGTCGACGTCGATTACGTCGCCCTCCTCAAGCACGCCACCAAGGGGCGCGACCTGATTCGCGCATACGCCTATACCGGGCTCGACCCGGAAAACGAGAACCAGCGAAAGTTCATCGACTTCCTTGCCAAGAACGGCTACAAGCCGGTCATCAAGGACATCCGCAAGTTCGGCGATGGCCGGATGAAGGCGAACCTCGACATCGAGCTCGTGGTCGACCTGTTCCGCCTGGCCGATCGCATGGACATCGCTGTCATCGTGTCCGGCGATGGCGACTTCGCCCCGGCCATCAAGGCGCTGCAGGACAAGGGCGTTCGCTGCGAGGTCATCAGCTTCAAGCCGAACACCTCGTCCGACCTGATCGCGGTCGCCGATGAGTTCATGGACATCATGAAGATCGCCTCCATCAGCCGGAAGGAAGGGCGTGCCATTCGCGAAGGCATGAGTGCGCCCGAGATGCCGGCGAAGGAGGTCACGCCCGAATTCGGCTTCCGCGAGGCCTCGCCGTCAGTGGCAGCCGCCGCGCTGGCTGCCCTCAAGGGCGGTCCGTCCGAGCCTGCTCGACGGGGACGCAGCGCAACCACCCGACGCCCTGCCGCAACGCCGGCACCAGCCTCCATTCCAGCGAGTGGGTCGACCGAGGCGCCGGCAGAAGAGGGAATCACGCCGATCGCCACGACCGGGGAGGTCGCCGCGGATACGGATCCGGAAGCGCCCAGGAGAAGGCGACGTCGCGGTGGCCGAGGTCGTGGCCGCACCCGACGCGATGACGAGGCGGTGCCTGCTGCCGAGACCCCTGCCGAGGGCATCGGCTGGCAGGAGTTCGACGACCTCAGCCAGCTGGACGGCGGCACCGACGAGCGTGAGTTCACATTCGAGGAGGCCGATGCCGACACGCTGGCCGAGCTCGGCCTGAGCGCCGGGGACCTCGCCCCGATGCAGCCTCCGCAGCCAGACGCCGAGGAGGCACCGAAGCCCGCGCGGCGCCGTTCGACGCGTGCCAAGGCGGACGACGGTTCGAGCCCAGATGATGTTGGCGACGAGCCGAAGCCCGTTCGCCGCCGATCGCCACGGACGCCGAAGGCCGAGGCTTCTGCCCCGGCGGACGAGCCAAAACCTGCCCGGCGCCGCTCGACACGTTCGATTGCGGGCGACGGTTCAACCTCCGAGCCCGCCGAGGTGCCGAAGCCTGCCCGCCGCCGCTCGACCCAGGCCCCCACTGATGCCGCTGCAGCGGCCCCGCCAGTCTCGGAAGATGGCGAGCCACAGGGCATCTGGGGTCGTTTCCGGACCGCGCGCAAGCCGCGTGGCACCGCTGGCTGACCGGCCCGATGGCGCGAACACTAGAAGAGGCCGGCCCGTCAGGGCCGCCCTCTTGTCAGTGTGGATGGTTTACGCGAGCTTCTCGCGATCCACCGCGTCGTAGGACTCGTTGATCGCCTCGGCCGTGTCCATGGCGGCCTGGTCCGCCACTTCTCCGGAGGCGACTCCCGCATCGGCGGCCGCTTCCTGGACGCTCCCGGATGCGTCTGCGAACGTGTCGGTGCGTTTGCCGTTGGTCTGCTCATCTCGCTGGAAGATCGGAACCCACTCCGCATCCTTGGCCCGGGCGGTGATCTCCGATCGCACCTCATCCGCCTTCGCCCCGAGCTCCTGGCGCATCTCGCTGCCCCGCTTCGGTGTGGTGAGGAGGGCCACGGCGGCGCCCGCCGCGGCACCGATCAACAAGCCGAGGAAGAAGGCGCCCCAGTGGCGCTCCTCACGCTGACGCAGACCGAGGCGAACCGCGGCCGAGTCGACGAGATCGCGCCCGGCAGGAACGGCGGCGCCGGCAGCGTCGATCGCCAGCGTGCGGCGCTTCCAGAGATCGCTGAACATCGGGCGCAGCGACGACTTCCAGGTGCGGTCTGACCAGCGCACTGCCTCATCGCCGGCGCGCGACACGCGCTTGACCGCGTCGCGGCGCAGCGGGCGGGTATCGCGCCAGATGTCGGACGCGAGGTCGCCAACGTCGCCACCGCGATCCGTGACGACGCCGGCAACGTCCTGGCCGCGCTTTGCCACCTCCTGGGTGAGCTTCGCGTCGGTGACGCGGTCGATCAATGATCTGATTGTCTCGGCGACGTCATCGGCCGCTGATGCCGGGCTGGTCGGCATGGTTTCCTCCTATGGTTCCGCCGAAATTCGGTGCACGAAGTATGCCACCGGTCGGGGTCACGGCACCAAACCTATACTCGGTCGGTGATCGATAGCTCGACCCCGGCCGGATTCCGGAGCCTGGGGCAGCCCACCGCGCGGCGGATCGCGCGACAGGCGGTCGAACGGGGCCGGGCCGGCCGAACGTTGCTCGTCCATGGACCCTCGGGCGCCGCAAAGGGCGCGTTCGTGGATGACCTGCTGGCACTCCTCTTCTGCGCCGGCGGCGATTCGGCTGACCGCCCGTGTAACGCCTGTCGAGGCTGCCGGTACGCTCGTGCACGCACGCATCCGGATCTGGTCATCGGCTCGCCGCAGGCATGGCGCGAGCGTCGTTCCTCCGGGGAGAGCATCGTCGCCGCCGCCCGCCGCTGGCTTCTGGATGCCGCCGGGGCGCCCGTCGTCGCCGAGAGGCGCGTCGTTCTCATCGAGCACGCCGACCGGGCCAACGAGCAGATCCAGAACGCACTCCTCAAGACCCTGGAGGAGCCCACCGACCGTCACATCTTCGTCCTCGTGGCCGATGAGGCGCGCGGCCTGCTGCCGACGATCCGCTCGCGCTGCCAGCCGCTCCGCATCGGTGCGGTCCCGCGCGAGGAGCTGGTGGCGTTCCTCATGGAGGCCCGACGTCTGCCGGCCGATCAGGCGGACGTGCTCGCCCGGATCGCAGACGGGCTCACCGGCACGGCGCTCTCGTACGCCGATGATCCCGAGCTGCTGACCTGGCGGCGACGAGTGCAGGCGGAGCTTCTCTCGCTGCTCGAGCGAGGCCGCGCCGAGCGTTTCGGATCCATCCGTGATCTGCTCGACGAGACGGTGCGACGTATTCCACAGGCCGTTGAACAGGGCGACGAGGATGCGCGAACGCCAGCGGCGGTCCAGCGCGCGGCAGCCATGGTGCTCGTCGAAGTGTGGATCTCGCTGACGCGCGATCTCGTCGTCGCCGCGGTCGGTCGCGCCGAACTGGCTCCGAGCCGACAGCTGGCTCCAGAGCTCAGCGCGCTCGCCGAGCGCATCGGTCCCACGTCGCTCGTCACGATGGCCGCGCTCCTCGAGCGAATCCATGCGGGGCTGGGCGAGTCGGCCGCGCCGAAGCTCGCGCTCGAGGCAGCGATGCTCGCCTGGCCAATGCTGCCGGAGTTGCGGGACCGGTGAGCGCGGAGCGGCTGACGGTCCGGGTCGCGGGCCGCGTCCAGGGAGTCGGCTTTCGGTGGTGGGTTCGGCGCCAGGCGGATCGGCTGGGCGTGGTGGGCTGGGTCATGAACGCTGATGACGAGCGTTCGATCGAGGTCGTCGCCGAGGGAAGCGCCACCGCGCTGACAGAGCTCGAGCAACTGCTCCACGCTGGCCCGCCCGGGGCCATGGTCGAGTCGGTCGAGGCACATCGCGGTCCGCCGAGCGGGGAGTTCGACCGATTCGGAATCATGCGACCATGAACTGGCGCGTGATCGGCTGCGGAACGCTGGCGGCTGCCACCTTCATCGCCATCGGCGTGTTCGGCATCCTGCAGGCCGGCGCGCCCGCGGAATGCCCGCAGCGGCTACCGTATGAGCCTGCCGCGTACGAGCCGGTCGGGCGGTCGACCGCGGAGCCGATGCTCGAGGGGATCGGCGAACCGCTCGAGCCTGCCGGCAGCACGTCCTTCGGATTGGCGCGCTGGGAGGTCTTCGTGGAGCCGGGCTTTGCTCCTGCGTCCAGCGGTGAGGCGCTTCCCCAGCGAATCGTGCTCGGCTGCGGTGACGGGACCTTCCAGGCATATCAACGAGGCATCGAGTGACGCGACGACCGATTCTGCTCCTGGTCAACCCGGTGGCGGGCGGGAAGCCTGGCTCCGGGCCTGGCCTTGCCGACGACGAAGCCCTGCTCGCCGCCGATGCGCTTCGCGATGCGTTGAAGCGGCGTGGGCTGGAGGTGAACTACCGGGAGCTGGCCGAGGGCGACGATCTCGCCGAGCTGGCGGTCCATGCCGCCGATACCGGACACGACGTGGTCGTTGCCGGGGGCGACGGCACCGTGAGTATCGCAGCCGCCGCGCTGGTCGGGCACGAGTCGGCGACCCTCGGCATCCTGGCCATGGGCAGCTTCAACAACATGGCGCGTGGGTTCGGGATCCCGGTGACGCTCGAGGAGGCACTCGATGTCATCGGCGCCGGAGCCGTCACCCACGTGGATGCCGGCTGGGTGGTCATAGGCCGTGACGAGGGTCGGCCGTTCTTCGAAGCGGCCGGGATCGGCGTCGACGCGGTCGGATTCCTGGCAGTCGAGCTGGCCGAACGACGAGGGTGGTGGCGCGCCATCCGCGCGTTCCTTCGAGGATTGCGGCTGCGCAAGACGCCGATGCGAATCACGCTCGACGGCGTCGCCTATCGGACCGGCAGCCCCGCCGTCACGGTGAGCAATGGCCCCTACCATGGCGCGGGGTTCGCACTCTCCACCGATGCGGATCCGACCGACGGCATGTTCGAGGTGGCGGTCTTCCACGGCATGACCCGCATCGAGGTCATGCGCCACTTCCTGGCCATCGCGCGTCGCAAGGAGCGACGGGAGCCGCGCATCGGCCACTACCGGGCAAAGCGAGTCACCATCGAGGGTATCCGGCGCGCCCTGCCCGCCCATGCCGACGGGGTCAGCATCGGCCTGACGCCTGTCACCTTCGAGGTCCGTCCGAATGCCCTTCGCGTCTACCGCTAGATGTTCAGCGTGGGGCGGAAGAGCCGATCATGGGTGGCGAGGGCGTATCGGTCCGTCATGCCGGCGATGTAGTCGGCCGCCTGCGTCTGCGCTGACGCCTCGTCCTGGCGATAGGTGTCGGGGATCTCCTCAGGATGCTCGAGATGCCAGTCCATCAGGTCACGGATGACCGCCACCGCACGGCGCTGCTGGCGGAGCTGCTCGGCCGATTGGTAGACGTGCTCGAACATGAAATCGCGAAGCAGGTTCATGACTGCGAGCGTGTCGCCGTCCATGCGCACCGCTCCGGTGTGGAGCGACTCGTCGATGACCGCGTTGATCATCGTGTTGACCCAGGCTCTGCCCGGCTCTCCGAATCGCTCGAGTACTGACGCCGGGAACGCCTCGCGGCGCAGGGTGCCGGCGCGGAGCGCGTCGAGCGCGTCATGGGCGAGGTAGGCGATCCGATCGGCGAATCTGACGCAGTAGGCCTCCGGGGTGGCCGGTGGCGGGTCGATCTTCCAGGAGTGTGCGCGGATGCCGTCGCGCACCTCCCAGCTCAGGTTCGCGTCCTCCAGGACTTCGTATACCCGGACGCTCTGCGCCGCGTGATGCCACTCGTCGGGCATGAAATAGGGACTGAGCGCATCCTCGCCGGTGTGGCCGAATGGTGAGTGGCCGACGTCGTGTCCGAGGGCGATCGCCTCGGCCAGCGGCTCGTTCAGGCTGAGCGCGCTCGCCAGCGCCCGCGCAACCTGGGTGACCTGCATGGTATGCGTCAGGCGCGTGACGAAATGATCACCCTCGGGGTTGAGAAAGACCTGCGTCTTATGCTTCAGTCGTCGGAAGGCCTTCGAATGGATGATCCGATCCCGATCCCGCTCGAACGCGGTCCTGAACTCGTCCCGCTCCTCGAGATGTTGCCGGCCCCTCGAGGCCGCGGAACGAGTCGCCGATGGACTGAGCCGTTCCTCGTCCGACTCCCGTGCGGCCCGGTCGCGACGGCGCAGCTGGGCCGGCCCGCTGATCTCCTGCATGGACCGATCATGCCACGCGCTCGAAAGGCAGGCGTGTTCCGCTTCCCAGCCGTTACGCCCGTCCCATGGGAAGCGCATGCCTTGCGTAGCATGCGAACTCTCATGCTAAGGTGGCCGGCTTTGTCAGGACCGATGATCTCCGACCCGCGCACCGGCCAGCATGCGATCGCGGTTGTCCAGGCATTGTTCGTCACGTTCCTGTGGTCCACCTCGTGGGTCCTGGTCAAGGTCGGCCTTGACGACCTCGGCCTGCAACCGCTGTCATTCGCCGGACTTCGGTACGCCCTGGCCGCGGCGATCCTTCTGCCGTTCGGCATCCGCGCCATGCGCGCGGCTCACGCGGAGACACCGTTGAGCGGCCGGCTGCTGGCACGGGTTGCCCTCTATGGCGTCCTGTTCGTGGCCGTCGCACAGGGGGCGCAGTTCGCCGCCCTGGCAGTGCTGCCGGCGACCGCCGTCAGCCTCATCCTCTCCTCGATTCCGGTGTGGGTGGCCGCCCTGGCCCTGGCGGGGGGCACGGAGC
>JACDBZ010000094.1 GCA_013694645.1 Chloroflexota bacterium | reverse complement strand
CGATCGCGATGCTTGGGAGCATGCGAAAGGAGCAGGCTGTCCCAGCGGGCAAGGAGGCGGGGCGGTGCCGGCGTTTCGCGATGCGGTCGCGGTGCGCTCTCCAGGTCGTGGAGCGTGCGCCCGAGGTTGTCGGTCATCGTCACGAGCTCGTCGCCTATCGCTGCGACGGCGTCACGCCATATCGCGATGCCGCCCTTGCCGCGACCGACGTACGCGGCGAGATCGTCGATGCTGGCAGGCCCGAATGCGGCCAGGTACCGACGGGCCACCCGCGTCCTGGCCTCGGCGAGCTCGATCTCGGGTTGGTCGATACCGAGCCATTGCGAAGCGACGGCATATCGCGAGCGCCCGTATCCCTCCCCGGCATACGGCACATGAACCAACGGCACCACGGCCGAAAGGTGCCGCCAGTACATGCGCTGCACCGGCGCATCGACGGGTCCTGCCTCGCGGGCCATGAGCCGATCGAGCTCCGTCGAAGTGGGGTTGCCACTGGAGAGCGCCGCCAACGCGACCTCGTGCGCGGCTGTCATGCGACGTCCCAGCGGCGAGTCGATCGGATCGGCCTTGGCCAAGAGCCGCCATTGCGTCAGACGGAGCGGCTGGCAGATGGCAAACATTGGCCATAGATCGTCAGCGCTGACGACGTGAATGGTGATCCGCATGAGCGAGCTGCGGACGACCTCGCGGCGGTCGAGTGCGGTGGCGAGATCTGCGGTACGCGCATCGGCGGCGCGTGCGGCGAGGGCAATGGGTGGCCACTCGGGATGTTGGGCTTGAAGCGATCCCAGGCGCTGGACTGCTTCTCCCGCGGTGCGCGCCGTCATCGGTTCCAGCAGGCCCTGGCGATCAAGCGTGGCGCGGTTGAGCTCACGCAACGTGATTTGCGCCACGGTGGAGCTAGGAGAGGCGGCGGATGACGCCGATCACCTTGCCCTGGATCTGGACATCGGTGGCGTAGATCGGCTCCATCTCGGCATTTGCCGGTTGGAGTCGAATGCGGTCCTTTTCCCGGAAGTAGCGCTTGAGTGTCACGCCGTTGTCCTCGAGCAGGGCGACTACGATATCGCCATCGCGTGCGGTGGCCTGTGGCTGGACGATGACGAAATCTCCGTCGTCGATGAGCGCGTCGATCATGCTCTTGCCGCGCACGCGCAGGACGTAGGAATCTTCCCGTGCCTCGAGCGAGCGAGGCACCTCGAGCGTTTCGGCCGCGTCCGCGTAAGCCTCGATCGGCTGGCCGGCCGCGATCTCGCCCATGACGGGCAACGCCAGGGTGTTTCGTTCCATCGGCATTCGGAACGGCGTCACCTTCGGCCGGTCGGCCACGCGAGGCCGTGACGAGGTCAACCGGAGAGCGCGCGACGAATGCGTACCACGCTCGAGCAGGCCATCACGCTCGAGCGCGAGGAGATGGTGATGCACCGCGCTCGTCGAGGCGAGACCGACCGCGTCCGCGATCTCCCGGACGGAGGGTGGGTAGCCGCGCTCCTCGACGGTGCGGGCGATGCAGTCAAGGATTCGCTGCCGGCGCTCAGTGTCGTGCCTGGTCAAAGGTCTCCCTCCGCACGTCGGTGCGCTATCGGTGCTCGATGGCACCGTACCAGAACGCATGTTCTAATGTCAAACCGATGAGTTCGGCCCCTCCTGCTATCATGCCCTCCCCGTTTCAGATCGCCGGAGTCCGTCGTGAATCTGTCCTCGTCGTCGCGCTATCTGCGCATGGCGCGCCTCGTCCTCAAGCTCCCGACCTACGCGCGCATGGTGTGGGGTCTGGTGCGCGACCCGCGCACGCCGATCGGGCTCAAGGGCATGCTGGCCGCCGCGCTGGCATACGTCGTCTTCCCGGTCGATCTGATTCCAGACGTGATTCCGATCATCGGCCAGGCGGACGACCTGACCGTCCTGCTGCTCGTGCTCGACCTGTTCATCCAGAACGCGCCGCCGGAGGTTCGCGCGGAGCACTCGGCACGGGCTCGGAACGGCACGGCCGACCTCGACCGAGATCTGGCCCAGATCCGGGTCCTGATGGGCGATCGATTCGACCGAATCAAGGATGACCTGCCGGAGCTGCTGGACCGATACGGACGCCTGCGCCGCGACCCTGATGCGCTGAAGCGCGCGCTCGCGTCCTGGCGGCGCCGACGGTCGCTCGCCACCACACCGAAGGAGCTCGAATGAAGGTCATCTTGAAGCGTGACGTGAAGGGTCTCGGCCGCGAGGGCGATCTGAAGGACGTGAAGGACGGCTATTCCCGCAACTTCCTGCTGCCGTCGGGCGCTGCCGTGGTGGCGGACAAGGGCGCCGTCGCGAACTGGGAACGTCACAAGGAGCAGCGCGAGGAGCGCGATCGAAGCGTGCGCGCCGATGCCGAGGCGACCGCGGAGAAGATCCGTGAGCTCAAGCTCGAGATTCCCGTGAAGGCCGGAGAGCGCGGCCGCCTGTTCGGTGCCGTGACCGGCCACCAGATCGGAGATCTCGTGAATCGAGCGGGGATCGAGCTGGACCGACACGCGCTGCACCTTCGTGAGCCGATCAAGGCGCTCGGTGACTACAAGATCGACGTGCGCCTCATGCCGGGTGTCGAGGCCGTCCTTACCGTGAGCGTCGTCGCCGAATCCTGAGTGGCGGCACGGGCGAACCGGCTCGGCACCTGAGGCATGAACACGGCTGAGGCTGCTCGCGACTGGGCCGCGACCTGGCAGCGGGCGTGGGAGACAGTGGATCTCGAGGCGATCGTCGCCCTCTACGCGCAAGACGCCGTGTTCTCGAGCCCGCCCCCGACGGCTGGGGCCGATCGGCATCGCGACATTCAAGCTGTCCCGAGAGCGTGCAGTAATCGCCCGGTAAGCCGTCAACCGATATCGTCGTCCACAGATCGTCCACATCGGCGACGGAGATTCCCACACGCGTGGGGATAAGGCACTTGAGACGGCTGAGACGATACGGAAGCGCTCGGTTCGAGAGGTACCGCGAATGCGGTCCGGCCGGGCGCGACCCCTGCGCGGTAACGCGTACGCCCAGGATCGCGACATGAGCATCGACAAACTGGCACCACAGGCGGTCGAAGCGGAGCAGAGCGTGCTCGGCTCGATTCTCATTGACGCCGATGCCATTCTCAAGGTCGGGGACTTCCTCAAGCAGGCCGATTTCTACCGCGCGCAGCATGCCGACATCTTTGAAGCCATGCTCGCCCTTCATGGCCAGCGTGAGCCGATCGACCTGGTCACCCTGGGTGATGAGCTGCGCCGCCGCGACAAGCTCGATGGGATCGGCGGGCCCGCCTACCTGACCTCGCTCATGAACGCGGTCCCGACCGCCGTGCATGCCGAGCATTACGGGAGGATCGTCGAACGCAAGGCGGTGCTCCGCAACCTCATCGGAGCTGCGGGCAAGATCGCCGCGGTCGGCTACGAGGAGGCCAACGATGCCGAGGTGGCCATCGACCGGGCCGAGTCGATCCTGTTCGAGATCAGCCAGCGCCGCACGGACGGCGGCTTCGAGGCGCTCTCGATCCTGCTCGGGCAGGCATACGACCGCCTGGAGTACCTGCATGAACACCGCGGACAGATTCTCGGCGTGCCCACCGGTCTTTCGCAGCTCGACGCGCTGCTCGGCGGCCTCCAGCCGTCGGACCTGATCATCCTGGCCGCCCGCCCGTCGGTGGGGAAGACGAGCCTCGCCCTCAATATCGCACAGCACGCGGCCGTGCGGGAGGGCAAGAAGGTCGCCGTCTTCAGCCTCGAGATGAGCAAAGAGCAGCTTGCCCTGCGCCTGCTCTCCGCCGAGTCGGGCATCAATCCGCGCCCTCTCCAGACCGGCTTCGTGGACGAGACGGATTGGAGCAAGATCGCCATGGTCATGAATGACATGGCCACGGCGCCGATGTGGATCGACGACTCGCCGGCCCTCTCGGTCATGGAGCTGCGCACGAAGGCCCGCAGGCTGGAAGCCGAACAACGGGGCCTCGACCTCGTCATCGTCGATTACCTCCAGCTGATGCAGGCATCGACCTCGAACAAGGATTCGAACCGCGTTCAGGAGGTGTCCGAGATCAGCCGCGGTCTGAAGCAGCTTGCGCGTGAGCTCAAGGTCCCGGTGGTTGCGCTCTCGCAGCTTTCCCGAGGCGTGGAGCAGCGCGGGACCGCGGAGCCGAGGCTTTCGGATCTGCGCGAAAGCGGCAGCATCGAGCAGGACTCTGACGTCGTGATCTTCCTGTACCGCGACGGTGAGCAGAACCCGGACTCGGACGTGGAGCTCATCAAGGCGAAGGTGGCCAAGCACCGCAACGGGCCGATCGGCGAAGTGCCACTTCAGTTCCGCAAGGCGAACACGCGCTTCTACACGGTCGCCGCGCGGGAGGAGATTGCCGCTTACTGATGTTTTCCTGCACGAACCGGGCGCCGACAGCGCGCAGGAATCGCTGGGCAGTGGACAAGCGGTCGACCGCCGAAATCACTTGTGGTCGGGTGTACACTCTCGCGCTAGATCGACCGGCCCATCAATAGTCTGACCCGAGTTCCCTCGATCCGCGCTCCCTGATTCGCACGCAGATCATGGCCCTCTCGCAGACCGTCCAATTCGGGTCGGGCGTGCGAGAGCAGGAGGCACTGGGAAGGGTGTACGCCGACAAGACCATCCGCTGTCGTGACTGCGGAATGGACTTCGTATTCTCAGCGGGTGAGCAGGAGTTCTATGCCAGCAAAGGCCTGGTGAACGAGCCCCAGCGATGCCAGAGCTGTCGAGCGGTTGCAAAGCAAAACCGTGCCCTCGGCATCGCGGGGGAACATGCGAATGGCAACGGGAGTGGACAGCGCGAGATGCATGCGGCCGTGTGCGCGGAATGCGGCGGTCAGGCATTGGTACCGTTCCTCCCTCGCAATGACAGGCCCGTGTACTGCTCCAACTGCTTTGACAAGGTGCGTGCCAGGGCCTGAGCCACCGTCGATCTCGTCCGTGGCTGAAGGCTCTGGCCGCTGATGCTGTCCACGCGTCAGACGCCGCGGCGGTACGATGACCGCGTCCCCGCACGCTGAGGTCTTCGTCGCCACGCCATGTCGGTCATCGCCATCGTCGGCGCCCAGTGGGGGGATGAGGGGAAAGGCAGGGTGGTCGACTACCTCGCCGATGAGGCCGACCTCGTCATTCGCTACGGCGGCGGGAATAACGCCGGCCACACCGTGGTCAATCCACACGGGCACTTCAAGCTCCACCTGATCCCGTCCGGCATCTTCCATCCGGGCACGAAGAACCTGCTCGGCAACGGGGTGGTGATCAACCCACCAGCGCTCGTCAGCGAACTGGATGACCTGCTTGGAGCGGGGTTCGACGGCGAGAACCTGTTCATCAGCGACCGTGCCCACCTGGTGATGCCGTACCACGTCCTGCTCGATCAGCTCGAGGAGCGCGAGCGCGGCGCCAACAAGCTCGGGACAACGTCGCGCGGTATCGGCCCCGCCTACGTCGACAAGGTCGCAAGGCGCGGCATTCGCGTCGTGGACCTCGTTGAGCCCGAGACCTTCCGCGCGCGTCTCGCGGCAACCGTGCCGCGCATCCGCCGCATCGTGGCTGGCTACCCGGGTGCCGAGGACGAGATGGCCGCCGAGATCGCCGAGGCGACCGACGAGGACGGGATCGCTGACGCCTACCTGGCCGCGGGTGCGAGGCTCGCGCGCCACGTGGTCGACGGGCAGACACTCGTCGATGAGGCACTGGTACGTGGCGATCGGATCCTGCTCGAGGGGCAGCTCGGCACGATGCGGGACCTCGATTGGGGCATCTACCCGTACGTCACCAGCTCCTCGCCGATTCCGGGGGGCGCCAGCCTGGGAGCGGGCCTGCCGGCGGTCGCGATCGACCGGGTCCTGGGCGTCGCGAAGGCCTACACCACTGCGGTCGGCGCCGGACCACTGCCGACCGAGCTGGAGGACGCCGATGGAGAGGCCCTCCGTGAGCGCGGCATCGAGTACGGAACCTCCACCGGTCGCGCGCGCCGATGCGGTTGGTACGACGCGGTTGCCGTGCGTTTCAGCGTCCGCCTGGCCGGCTACTCCAGCATCGCGCTGACCAAGCTCGACGTGCTCGACGGTTTCGATCGGATTCTCATCGCGCGGGCGTACCGTGATCCGGCCGATGGGCGCGAGTGGAGCACCGTGCCGGCGTCGACATCGGTGTACGAGCGCCTGGAGCCGGTGTACGAAGCGCTGTCGGGATGGCAGGCCGATACGACCGCCTGCCGCTCATGGGCGGATCTGCCCGCTGCCGCACGCACCTACGTCGAGCGCCTCGAGGAGCTTGCGTCGGTACCGATCAGCCACGTCAGCGTGGGCCCGGAACGTGCCCAGATGATCGTGCGCTGAGCGCCGGGATTCGAACTGCCGCCGCCACATTCACACCATGACGACGCGCGGGCGCGATTCGGCCGTCGCCGCCGCCACGTTCACACCCCGGCCGTCAGAATGGGCGCTCGAGGCCACGACGTCGTCCCGTGTCGTCGTCGTGTGAATCTGGGCGCGCGCGGCGCACGTGACCGCGCGGCGCACGTGACTGCGCGCGGCGCACACCGGTGGAGCAGGCCTTGCAGACGTTGGCTCCGGGCCGCACGCACCGCGATCGAGCGGCCGATCAAACGACATCATCGGCGCTCGTGGAGGCGCATCGGTATTTGACTCAGGAGGCCACATGAAACTGGGCGTGATCGTCCCGCAGGGATGGACGGGTGAGTACGACGACTGGGAGCCGCAGCGCGCGTGGGCGCGCACCGTCGAGGTGGCCCGGCAAGCCGAGCGCATCGGCGCGGAGTCCATCTGGCTCTTCGACCACTTCCACACCGTGCCGAAGCCAACGGACGAGCTGACCTTCGAGTCATTCACCGCGTTGAGCGCGCTGGCGGCCCTGACCGAGCGTGTCCGCCTGGGCCACGTCGTTCTCTGCAACGGATTCCGCAACCCGGCTCTGACCGCGAAAATGGCCTCCACCCTCGATACCATCAGCGGCGGCCGGTTCGAGCTCGGCATCGGCGCCGGCTGGAAGAAGGACGAGTGGAAGGCGTACGGATACGGTTTCCCTGAGACGAAGGTCCGCCTCGCGATGCTGCACGACGCGCTCGAGGTGGTCACGCGCATGCTCGAGCCTGGCCGTTCCACGCACGCCACGTACGACGGCGAGCACCACAGCGTGAACGACGCCCGCAACCTTCCGAAGCCGATCCAGGAGAGTGGCATGCCGGTCATGGTGGGCGGCAACGGGCCGAAGGTGACCTGGCGCCTGGCGGCGCGCTATGCCGATGAGCTCAACCTCGACGGGATGTCGCCGGAGGAGGTGCGGGAGGCGCTGCCCACGATCCGTGCTCGCTGCGAGGAGATCGGCCGCGATCCCGATAGTCTCGCGGTCTCGGTCCATGTCTGGTGGGGGACGGCCGAGTGGAGCGGCGCCGGTGAGCCGCGTCGTGAGCTCCTCGCCGCATACGACGAGCTCGGGGTGAGTCGCGTCATCGGTCTCCTCCAGGCCTCCGCCGAGTCGGACGATGCTCTCGAACAGCTCGCCGTCGACGCCCGTGCCGCCGGCGTAGAGCTGG
>JACDBZ010000086.1 GCA_013694645.1 Chloroflexota bacterium | reverse complement strand
GGGTGCTGATAAGGGTGCTTGCCGACCGTGACCTCAACCGTTTGGCCGATACCGCTCACTGCCATCCATGGCGTCCCCGGCAGGTAACGGGGCCGTACTAGCAACCATACCCATCGTCGGCCGGCGAGAGTTGGACTTAGAACCTCGAACGGCCTGAGCGGGCGGCGTCCTGGGACATTGTGGTCGGAGGCTCAAGAGGACTCGCGACGACCTTGGGTCACAGTGGCCGACGATACGCATCGACCTCGTCCGCGTGCCAGCCGGCCCCGGCCGGCGGGGCCGGCGTCATGGTTGACCCCGATTCTGATCTTCACTCACAAGGCGTTGCTCTCGGCTGAGATATCGCTGGACGAGCACCACCACGATCAGAAAGATGCCGCTGACCACCTGCTGGAAGTAGGAGCTCAACGTGCCGACCTGGTTGATGACGTTGTTGATGACGTTGAGCAGGAGGACGCCGGCAAGGGTGCCGGCGATCGAGCCTGCGCCTCCTGTCAGGAGGGTCCCGCCGATGACGACCGCCGCGATCGCCTGGAGCTCGAGGCCGACGCCGATCGTCGATTGACCCGATGACGAGCGTGCCGCGACCAAGAGGCCGGCCAAGCCGGCGAGCAACCCGCTGACGAGATACATCGCCACCTTCACCCGCGCGATCGGGAGGCCCATCAGGCGAGAGGCGTCCTCGCTGCCGCCGATCGCGGTCACCGCCGTCCCGTATCGACTGCGCGTCAGCGCCAGCCAGCCGGCGAGAAAGACCGTGGCGGCAATCACGACGGGCAGGCGGATGCCGAGGAGCGATTCCTGGCCGAGCGCGGACACCACGAGGCCGGCCTTGATGTGAAAGATCGTGTTGCCCTCGTCCGAGACGGCGAACGCGAGCCCGCGCGCGAAGAGCAGCGTCGCGAGCGTCGCGATGAACGCCGCCATGCGGGCACGGGCGATCAGGAGACCGTTGACGAGGCCGATGAGCCCGCAGACGAACAGGGGCAATGCGACCGCGACGACGCTGCCGTACTGCGACCCGTAGGCGGCGAGCACCGCCGACAGGGCCAGCAGCGAACCGACCGACAAGTCGATCCCGCCGCCGATGATGACGAACGTCATGCCGACCGCGACGAGCCCGAGGAAGGAGCTCGCCTCCAGGATGTTCAGGAAGTTGTCGACGCTCGCAAATCGCCCCCCGAACACGAGCGAAGCCACGATGATGACGGCGAGGAGGACGACCAGCGCCCCGGCCCGTTGCAGGATCCCGGCCACTCGCTCCCGGCGCGTCGCGACGCGGCCCGCATCGTCGGACGCTACGGCGTTCGAGGAGAGGGGGCCCCCCTGGCCGTCGCCCGAACCCCGTGCCGACGTCGTCACGCGGAGCCTCGCTGTCGCTGAATGAAGACGGCAGCCACGATGATCACCGCCTGGACCATCCTCGTCGCCGAGTCCGGCAGGTTGTGGGTGATGAGTGTCGCCGAGATTAGCTGCATGAGCATGGCGCCGGCCAGTGTGCCGATGATCCGAACCCGCCCCCCGGACAGCGGGGTGCCACCGACGACCACCGCGGTGATCGCGCTCAGCTCGATTAGGTTGCCGACGAACGACGGATCGGAGGCATTCAATCGCGCGGTCTGGATCACCCCGGCGAGGGCCGCCAGGATCGCGCAAAGGGTGTACACGACGATGAGCGTGCGCCGGACCGGAACGCCGGCGAGGACGCTCGCCTCGGGATTGCCTCCGATCGCGACCAGGTAGCGCCCGAACGTCGTCCGTGAAACGAGAAACGCGACCACCAACGCAACCGCCAGGGCAACGAGAACCACGATCGGGATGCCGAAGACGCGGCCCGAGCCGATGACGCCGAGGGTCGGATCGAAGACCTCTGTCAAGCGCCCCTGTGCCAGAACGAGCGCGAGCCCGCGACCTCCGACGAGCAGCGCCAGCGTCGCGACGATGGGCTGAATGCCGAAGCGCGCGATCAGCAGGCCGTTGACGATCCCCACCGTCGCACCACCAAGGATCCCGACAACGATGGCGACGATCGGGCCGTACCCCAGGAAGAGCGCGAGGAGCGCCGACGAGATGGCCATCACCGAGCCGACGGACAGGTCGATTCCCTTCGTGCCGATCACGAGGGCCATCCCCAGGGCGATGATCGCGACCGGGACCACCTGGACGAACTGGAGCCTGATGTTGTCAACCTCGGCGAAGCGCGGCGTGAACATGAGGTTGAACGCGATCAGCGCCAGCAGCCCGAGATAGACGCCGCGCTCGGCGACCCAGTCGAGGGCTGCGTCCGTGCGGATCTCGCGCCGGCCGGGCGCGAGGTCAGCGGACGCCATGATCGTCCCGCTCGGCCTGATGAGGCGTTGGCACGTCGGTTTCCCGTGCCGCAACCGCGATCAGCCTCATCACCCCGTCCTCGCTGACATCGTTGCCTCCCAGCTTGCCGACGACAGCTCCGTCCCGCAGGACCACGATCGTGTCGGAGCCTTCGACGACCTCCTCGAGCTCCGACGAGATCAGGATCACGGCCATCCCCTGGGCCGCGAGGTCGCTGATGAGGGCCTGGATCTCGGCTTTCGCGCCCACGTCGATCCCCCGGGTTGGGTCGTCGAGGACCAGCACCCGTGGGTTGAGGCACAGGACACGGGCGAGGAGGACCTTCTGCTGGTTTCCACCGGAGAGTTCGCCGACCCGCTGGTCGGGGCCCGACGCCTTGATCTTGAGACGGCTCATCAGTCGGTCAACCACGGCGTCCTGGCCACGCTCGGACACGATGCCTGCCCGCGACAGGGCGGGGAGAGCCGCCAGGACGATGTTGTCGCGAACGGAGAGCATCGGAATGATCCCCTCCGCTTTGCGGTCTTCGGGGATGAGCGCCAACCCCGCGGCGATCGCCGCGCGCGGCGACCCGCCCCGGAGCGGCGTGCCGTTCACCTCGACGGTCCCTTCGTCAAGCGGCTGCGCCCCATAGATCGCCTTGGCGGTTTCGCTCCGACCTGATCCCAGGAGACCGGCTAGGCCGACGACCTCCCCCGGCCGGGTGTCGACGGAGACATGATCGAGGACATGGCGGCGGGTGAGACCGGTGGCTCGGAGGATCGGTTCTGCGGCCCGCGTCGTGTCGTGCTCGTTGAACCGGGTGCGGGCGCGCTCGACGTCGGAGACTTTCCGGCCGAGCATCCTCGACACCAGGTCGAGCCGGGTGATGTTGGCGAGCGGCCCCGTGTGGATTCGGCGGCCGTCGCGGAGGACGGTCACCCGATCGCACAGCCGGAAGACCTCCTCGAGCCGATGCGAGACGTAGACGACGGCTACACCATCGCGTCGGAGGACGTCGACCACCTCGAGCAGTCGCTCGACTTCGCGCGCCTCGAGCGATGACGTCGGCTCGTCCATGATCACGACGCGATGGTCGGCCGAGACGGCGCGGGCAATGGCCACCATCTGCTGAACACCCAGGCCCAGCTGTCGGAGGGGCCGGCGAACGTCCACGTCGATGCCGTATCGAGCGAGGACGAGCTGCGCGTCCCGGTGCATCTGCGCGAAGTCGATCAGACCGAGACGGTTCGTCGGCTCATGACCCAGAAAGAGGTTCCGCGCCACGCTCAGGAGCGGGACGAGGTTCACTTCCTGGTAGATCGTGCTGATCCCGGCGGCCTGGGCGTCCCGCGGGCGGGCGAAGGTGACGGCCGCGTCGCGGTAGATGATCTGGCCTTCGTCAGGCTGGTAGACGCCGGTGAGGATCTTGATGAGCGTCGACTTCCCTGCGCCGTTCTCACCGACCAGGGCATGAACCTCGCCGGAGCGGAGCTCGAGTGACACGCCGTCGAGCGCCAGAACACCACCGAACCGCTTCGACACATCGCGCACGCAGAGAACGGGGAGGCCACCGGTGGTGGTCGTCACAGTTTCCTCATCAGCCGATGGTCGCAGGAATCGATGCCGGCCCGCCTGCCCAGGAGGAGACGAGGGTCAGGGGGCCGGCTTGAACGGTGGAGGTCAGTAGGCGTTGGCGAGTTCGGCGGCGGCGTTCTCCTTCGTGTACTCCTTGTCCGAGATGATCGTCTTCTCCGGGACCCCGGTTCCGCCGTAGAAGTCGGCCAGGGCCTTGAAAGCCAGGGGGCCGAAGCGCGGGTTCGACTCGATCACGCCGCTGATCCAGCCGTCGACGATGCCCTGGACAGCGCCCTTAGTCCCGTCGATCGTGAGGATCTTGACGTCGCCGGGCTGCTTGCCAGCGTCCTTGAGCGCTGCGACGGCGCCCAGCGCCATCTCGTCGTTGTGCGCATAAATGCAGTTGATCTCGGGGTTGGCCTGAATGAGCTGAGCGGTGACTGTCTGTCCCTTCGCGCGCTCGTAGTCCGCGGCCTGCTTCGCGATGACCTTCATCTTGGAGGCCTTGGCGGCCATCTGGTCCTCGAAGCCCTTCTGGCGATCGTTGGTGACGTTCACGCCTGCCGCACCGAGGAGCACCGCCAGGTTGCAGTTGTCACCCGTGGCCGCACTCAGGGCGTCGAAGGCCCGCTTGCCCTGTTCGACGAAGTCCGAGCCAACCCAGCCGATGTAGTCGGTGCAGGACTTCTTGGTCGTCAGGAAGCGGTCGATCGTCATGATCGGGACCTTCTTTTCCTTGGCGTAGTCGAGTGCCGGGTCGAGCCCCTCCGAGTTGAGGGGCGAGACGATCAGCACCTGGGCTCCCTGGTCGATCATCCCCTTGATGTCGGAGATCTCTTTGTTGAGGTCCGACTCGGCGTTCGTCGTCAGCAGCTTGATCCCCAGCTTGGCGGCTTCATCCTTGATCGATTGGGTCTCGGCGACCCGGAACGGATTCGCTTCCTTTTCCGACTGCGCGAAGCCGACCGTTGCGACCTTGAGGTCCAGCTTCTCGACGCCCGCTCCGTTGTACTTATCGAAGGTGCAGGTCGTGCCGGGCGCGGCCGTCTGGACGACCTGCTGCCCGCCGCTGCCGGCGGGAGCCGAAGTACCGGGGCTGGCGCAGGCCGCGACGATGGCCGCCACGGCCAGGCTCGCGATCGCACCAACCTTGGTGTAACCGACCTTGCGAATGCTCATGGGAACTGCATCCTCCTCCACGATACACGCAGCTTTTGCGCGATAGAACCCGGTTACCGTAGCACGAACGTCAATGCCCTAGATGGATATGTCGCGTATCCCGACGTGGCAACGTGTCTACACTGCGGTCATCGACTAACTGAGCCATGTATTATTGCCGGACAAGCTGATGGACAACCCGCGGATCGTCGCAAGGAAGAGCCTCCACATCGACGGAACCACCGGCGGGGGGCCGGCCGTGGAAGTGTTCCGCGCGCTCGCCAGCAAGACCCGGGTCGCCATCCTCCGCTACCTCGGAGATCGGGTCGTCGCCGTCAACCAGATCGCGAACGACCTGGATCTCCCATCCTCGACGGCGACCATGCACATCGCCGTTCTCGAGCGCGCCGGCCTCCTGCACACAGAGCTGCGACCCGCAAGCCGCGGCCTGCAGAAGGTCTGCGCCCGGACGTACGACGAGCTCGTCTTCGACCTGCCGCGAGGGCCGCACCACACGCGAGACGGGGTCGATGTGGAGATGCCGATCGGAGGATTCTCCGACTTCTCTGTCGAACCGACCTGTGGACTCGTCAGCGCGACGGGTCTGATCGGCTATCTGGATGATCCATCAGCGTTCTATGAGCCGGATCGGCTCAATGCCCAGCTGCTGTGGTTCAAGACGGGCTTCATCGAGTATCGCTTTCCGAATCGCGTTCCTCCCGGAGCGCGGGCCGATTCACTGCAACTGACGGCAGAAGTGTGCAGCGAAGCCCCGCTGCACCATCTCGACTGGCCGAGCGACATCAGCGTCTGGATCAACGGCGTCCTCCTCGGTGACTGGACCTGTCCTTCCGATTTCGGTGGCCAGCGCGGGCGTCTCACGCCCTCGTGGTGGGAGGAGAAGGATTCACAGTTCGGCGTGCTCAAGCGCTGGCTCGTGACTGGACGAGGAACGACGATCGACGGGCACGCGCTCTCGAGCGTGGACCTCGACGCCCTCGAACTGACGCCGGGCCACCCGATCCTCGTTCGGATCGGGGTGCGGCCGGACGCGGCCAACGTTGGCGGGATCAACCTGTTCGGGCGAGGCTTCGGCAACTATCCGCAGGATCTCGGGCTGCGGCTCGAGTACCGCAGCGGCCTCCGTGACGGCAACTCAGCGGACTGAGGCCGGCGGGTGGCTCACGAATTCGGCCGCCTAACGGGACCAGCGGCAGCATGGGTGCGACATGGTTGCCGGTGCCTCGATGCAGCCACTCCGTGCCCGATGGATCGCCGGATGACGAAGCAGAGGCCGACCTCTTGCAGAAGCACGCGCGCCGCCGTGGTTATGCCGCCCCCGCGTTCCGTGAGCTACCTCCACCGCCCTGTTCGGGTCCGGGGTTTCGTTCGGGCGCGCGCCCACGGCAGAGCGCAGAGGTGCGATTGGTGAAGCGCACAATTACGGAACTCGCCGACGGCCGCCAGCTGATCTATTTCGACGAGGGCGGCGGTGCGGTCCGGGATGCCGCCGACCAGCGTGTTCTCGACGAGCGGCAGGGCCACTCCGAGATCCGGTTCGACCCCACGCGCGAGGAGTGGGTGGCGCTGGCCTCGCATCGGCAGACGCGGACTCACTTGCCGCCTGCGGATCAATGCCCGCTCTGCCCATCACGGGACGGTCAGCTGACCGAGGTGCCGTCCGCTGACTACGAGGTCGTCGTCTTCGAGAACCGCTTCCCATCGTTCGCATCTGAGATGACAGAGGTGGGCGGCGTACCCGGAGGACATGGACTCGTATCGCGGCAGCCAGGCTTTGGACGCTGCGAGGTGATCTGCTTCACGCCTGACCACGAAGCTTCGTTCTCCAGCCTCTCCCCCGCCCGAGCACGCCTCGTTCTCGACGCCTGGGCCGACCGCACGGCGGAGCTTTCCCGCCTGCCCGGCGTGGAGCAGGTGTTCTGCTTCGAGAACCGGGGTGAGGAGATCGGCGTGACCCTGCACCACCCGCATGGCCAGATCTATGCCTATCCGTTCGTGACGCCCCGGAGCCGCCAGATGCTGGCCGCCGCGCGCCGGTATCGGAAGCGAACCTTCGGCAACCTGTTCGCCGCTGTCCTTGAGGCTGAGCAGCATGCTGCCGTGCGCGTCGTGCGCCGGACCAAGCACTGGACCGCCTTCGTGCCGGCGGCCGCTCGCTGGCCGCTCGAGGTCCACCTCTACCCCCATCGCCAGGTCCCTGACCTACCTGGGCTCACTGATCCCGAGCGGGATGATTTCTGCGAGCTGTACCTGGACCTGCTGCATCGGCTCGACCGCCTCTACGATTCCCCTCTCCCCTACATCGCCGCCTGGCACCAGGCTCCGGTCCGCACTGACAGTGATCTCGCCTACCTGCACCTGGAGCTCTTCTCGATTCGACGAGCCGCCGACAAGCTGAAGTACCTCGCCGGGTCAGAATCGGCGATGGGGGTCTTCATCAACGACGTGGCGCCAGAGAGCGTCGCGGCACAACTGCGGGACCTGGAACCCGGCGCATGAGCTGCGATCTGTGCTCCGCGTTCGCCGCGCTGTACGGCAGGACGCCCGATGGTGAGTGGATGGCTCCTGGACGGGTGAACCTTATCGGCGAGCACACCGACTACAACGATGGGTTCGTGCTGCCCATGGCGCTCCATCTCGGTGTTCGCGCTGCGGTCGCGCGCCGCACCGATGACCGCCTGCGCGTTGCATCTCGCCAGCAGCGAGGTGTGATCGAGATCGAGGCGGATCGTCTTACCCAGGCCGCCGTCCGGGGCTGGGCCGCGTACCCGGCCGGCGTGATCTGGGCCCTGCGCCAAGCGGGACATGCGGTCGGCGGCTATGACTTCGTGTTCGATGGCGACCTGCCCGCCGAAGCAGGGCTGTCCTCGTCGGCGGCAATCGAGTGCGTCACGGCGTTGGCCGTGTCCGAGCTGGCGGACCTGGCGCTGGACAGGGCCACGCTGGCGCTGCTGGCCCAGCGTGCCGAGAACGAGTTCGTGGGCGTGCCGACCGGCATCATGGACCAGTTCGCGTCGCTGCTGTGCACGGCCGACCACGCGCTGCTGCTCGATGCTCGATCACTCGAGCGTGAGCAGCTTCCGCTGCCGTTGGATCGAAACGGCCTCGCCCTGCTGATCGTCGACACCGCTGCCCCGCGCCGCCTCACCGACGGCGATTACGCCTCGCGACGCCGTGCCTGCGCGGAAGCGGCGCATGCGTTGAGCGTTTCATCACTCCGCGACGTCCCGCTGACAGGATTGGACGCTGCTCTCTGCTCCCTTCCGGAGGGCGAACTCCCGCGGCGAGTACGGCATGTCGTCACCGAGAACGCCCGCGTGCTCGGTGCCGCTGCACTGCTGCGCGCCGGCCAGATCGATCGTCTCGGGCCGCTGCTCAACGCATCCCATGCCTCGCTCCGAGACGACTACGACGTGTCCTCACTGGAACTCGATGTTGCCGTCGAGGCAGCAATCCACGCAGGTGCGCTTGGGGCCCGCCTGACCGGAGCCGGATTCGGAGGTTGCGCAATCGCCCTCGTTCCCCAGGAACTGGCCGACAACGTGGCCATGGCAGTGGAGCATGCGTTCGACCAGCGAAGGCTCGCCGCGCCGCGCTCCTTCACTGCCACGGCGGCCACTGGCGCGCGGGGCCACGTGTCGCATGGATGAGGCAGGTTCAGGCCGGGCCTCGGAGGTCAAGCGGCGCCTGCGGGAGGTCCGCGTCCGGCTGGATCAAGCCGGCGCGGCCGGTGCCCTCCTCCGCCTGCGCCGAAACTTCGCCTGGGTGACAGCCGGCGGCACGAACCATGTCGTCGTCGCCAGCGAGGATGGAGCGGCGCCGATTCTGATCACGCCTGATGCAGCTGTGGTCCTGGCTCCCATCAACGAGGCTGCGAGGATCGAGGCGGAGGAAGTGGCCGGTCTGGAGATCGAGGTCACCGCCGTGCCCTGGTACGAGCCACGTGCGGTCGCGGACGCGGTGCGGAGGCGGATGGACGGGAAGCTTCTGGACGAGGCCGCGATCGAGCCGGAGCTGACTCGGTTGCGATCATGGCTCACGCCGTTTGACCATCGGCGGCTGATCGGCCTTGCTGCCGATGCCCGGCGCGCGGTCGCGCAGACGCTGGAAACACTCCAACCAGGCGATACCGAACAGCAGGCCGTCGGGCGTCTGCTCAGCGCACTCGCTTCAACGGGAACGCGGGCGCCGGTCTTGCTTGCGGCGGCCGACGAGCGCATAGCGCGCTACCCTCACCCGCTACCAACGGCAATGCCGCTCCGACGACGCCTCATGCTCGTCCTCGTCGCGGAACGATGGGGCCTGCACGTCGCCCTCACCCG
>JACDBZ010000089.1 GCA_013694645.1 Chloroflexota bacterium | reverse complement strand
TCAACGAGGAAGCGCTCCTCCGGATCGAGGCATCCGGGCTCGAGCGCGTCAGCGTTCGGTCGCCGCTGACCTGCGCCGCGCGCCACGGCGTCTGCCGCATGTGCTACGGCCGCAATCTCGCGACCGGTGAGCTCGTCGAGCTCGGGCAGGCGGTCGGCATCATCGCCGCACAGTCGATCGGCGAGCCAGGCACCCAGCTCACCATGCGGACGTTCCACACCGGTGGCGTCGCGGGCGAGGACATCACGCAGGGCCTGCCGCGCGTCGAGGAGCTGTTCGAGGCGCGCATCCCGAAGGGTCAGGCCACGATGACCGAGATCGACGGCACCGTCGAGGTGCCGCCGGCATCAGGCGATCAGCCGATCGCGGTGCGTGTCACCCATCGGGAGTCGTACGACACGACCTTCAAGCTGACGCCTCAGCACGAGATCCTGGTCGCCAACGGCGACGAGGTCGGCGAGGCCCAGCTGATGGCCCGCCTGGGCGAGGACGACGAGCTCGTCGAGATCAAGGCGCCGACAGCCGGACGCGTGACCAAGAAGGGGAACACCTTGACCCTTCACACCGAGGAGGTCGACGTCCGTGAGTACCCGGTGCCGCACTCGGCCCGTCTGCGGGTGGATGACGGCGACGTCGTGTCGGCGGGCGATGCGCTGACCGAGGGCTCGATGAATCCGAAGGACCTGCTCCAGATCAAGGGCGTGGACACCGTCCAGCGCTTCCTGGTCGGGGAGGTACAGAAGGTGTATCGATCACAGGGTGTGACGATCAGCGACAAGCACATCGAGATCATCGTGCGCCAGATGCTGCGCAAGGTGACTGTCGACAACGCCGGGGACACCGAGCTGCTCCCCTCGGAGCTGATCGATCGGTTCGAGTTCGAGGAGACGAACAATCGGATTCTCGCCGAGGGTGGGGAGCCGGCCACGGCGCAGACCGTGCTGCTGGGCGTGACCAAGGCCTCGCTCAACACGAGCTCGTTCCTGGCCGCGGCGTCGTTCCAGGAAACGACCCGAGTGCTCACCGAAGCCGCCATCAACGGTGCCAAGGATCACCTCATCGGCCTCAAGGAGAACGTGATCATCGGCAAGCTCATCCCGGCCGGAACCGGTGCGGAGGCGCGGCGCCTTCAGGCCGAACGCGCCGGACAGCTGTCGCCCGCAGAAGAGGAGCAGCAGCGCGAGGAGGCCGCGGCACGTGCCTTCCTGTCCGGTGATCCTGACGCCGACGGCGACGGCACCGTCGAGCCGGCGGAGGCGGAGGCGGCAGCCGAGGAGGCGGGCGACACCGTCGCCGATCTCATGGGCGCCGGTGACAACCCTGAGATGGAGGCAGCCGTCGAGGAGCTGGTCTTCGACGAGCTCTCCGAGAAGCCCCAGCCCGAGGAGGCCTCGGCCAGGAAATAGCCTCGTCCTCCCTTCGAGATGATGCGATGAGCGGCCTCGTGGTCGCTCATCGCGTATTTCCCCGGGCGCCGGCTATCGCAGCACCCGCCCGTCGCCACTATCTGCGGCTCCTTCCCCGTTTGATGCGAATCAGAGGGGCGTATGGCGGGGCCGACACTTCATCCGGACAACCGCACGCATGGTGCGCGGTAGCCAGCTCGGAGCGTCGCGGAACGGCGGATCCGAGCGTGAGCAGAGCGCAAATGCGACTCAGCGGCCGGCTAATGCGAACCAGGAGTGCGCATGACGAGCTGCGCGGCCATTCTGGCCGGAGCGAGGGACAGGCTCGTGCGGGTCGCCCCGCGGTCATCTCGCCGCGGGGCAGATGGCGGTCGGTTCGGCAGGTCGGGCCAATCTGATTGGCCTTGTAACCGGCGAGGCGGCCGAGCGCCATCCGTGGACGGCCTTCACGGCTGAGCCGCCAACCTGGTAGGCCATTCGACCGCCGGCTTCGCGTTCACCGGTCGCAGAGCCAACCTGATTGTCGATGGGAGCTGCATCGGCCGAGCTGCGACGCGGGGCCATCGGTTTGACACTCAGGAGGGGTGTTCCGTATACTCCGTCGTCGGTGTCCCGCGTGCGGGATGCCTTCGTGTGTGGCCCACCGGGCAGCCCAGAAATCGGCCTCTGCAACGGATGCCGTGGGCGCCACATCGGACGCCACGATCGCAGACATCATCAACGCGAGTACGAACGCGAGGAGTTCTCGTTGCCAACGATCAGCCAGCTGGTCCGCAAGGGTCGAAAGCCGGCCATCAAGAAGGTGAAGGCTCCGGCGCTGCGCCGGACGCTGAACACCCTCAAGCAGACCACGTCTGACGGACGCGGTGCGCCGCAGCGGCGCGGCGTATGCCTGCAGGTCATGACGCGCACGCCGAAGAAGCCGAACTCGGCGCTTCGGAAGGTGGCGCGAGTGCGCCTCACGAACGGGATGGAGGTCACCGCCTACATCCCGGGCGTTGGACACAATCTCCAGGAGCACTCGATGGTGCTGGTCCGCGGTGGGCGCGTGAAAGATCTGCCGGCGGTGAAGTACCACATCATTCGCGGCACTCTCGACGCAGCCGGCGTGCGCGACCGCAAGCAGAGTCGCAGCAAGTACGGCGCGAAGGCGCCCGGGAAGGCTTAGCCGATGCCCCGCCGTCCCACGATCGCGCGCAAGACGAAGTACGAAGAGCATCTCACCGGCACGGCGCTCA
>JACDBZ010000068.1 GCA_013694645.1 Chloroflexota bacterium | reverse complement strand
CCGCTGCTAGACTCACCGGCGATGCCGGGCTTCTCAACGCGTGCCATTCGAGCCGCCAGCCGCGCCCCCGACGCGCCGCAGCCGCCGGTCAATGTGCCGATCTACCAGACCAGCACCTTCGAGATGGCAGATGCCGACGAGCTTGCCGAGCTGCTCGCCTTCGAGCGCCCCGGTCACTCCTACTCTCGCTATTCGAATCCGACGCACGCCGCGCTCGAGGAGGCCCTTGGCGAACTGGAGGGCGCCGACGCCGCGCTCATCACCGCCTCCGGCATGGCGGCCATGCACAGCGTGGTCCTCTCGTTGTTGGCGTCCGGTGACGAGATCATCGTGCCGCGTGCCGTCTACGGTGGCATGGTCAGCCTCACCACCTCCATCCTAAAGCGGTCGGGAATGAGGCACCGGGCCGTCGACACCACCGACCCGGCGCAGATCCAGGCCGCGATCAACGATCGGACGCGCCTGATCTGGCTGGAGACGATCAGCAATCCGACGACTGCCGTGGCCGACATCGAGAGCGTGGCGAAACTTGCGCATGCTCATGGCGTCCTGGTCGCCGTGGACAACACGTTCGCCTCGCCCGCCATCGTCAACCCGTTGAGCATGGGCGCGGACATCGTGGTCCATTCGCTCACGAAGTACATCGGCGGCCATTCAGACCTGATGGGGGGTGCGGTGCTCGGGGCCGCCGATCGCGTCGCTGCTGCCCGCCACGTCGTCATCAACGCCGGAGGCAACGCCGCACCGTTCGAGGCGTTCCTGGCGCTGCGTGGCCTCAAGACGCTGGCGCTGCGCATGGAGCGACACTCGGCCAACGCGCTGGCCGTCGCCGACGCCCTCCAGGGAGCACCGGGCGTGGCGCGGGTGCTGTATCCGGGGTTGGCCTCCCATCCGCAGCATGCGCTTGCGATGCGGACCTTCCGTGCCGGCATGGCGGGCGGCATGTTGGCCATCGAGCTCGAGGGCGGCCGAGCGCACGGTGAGCGATTCCTGGATCGCGTCCGCGTGGCAGTCCACGCCACCAGCCTCGGGAGCGTGGAGACGCTGGTGAGCCATCCGGCCAGCTCCTCGCACCGGCAGCTCGACGACGAGGAGCTGGCCGCGGGTGGCATGTCAACCGGCACGATGCGCATCTCGATCGGGATCGAAGATGCGGCCGACCTGATCGAGGACCTCGTTGGCGCCGCGCGCCCCGTGACGTGACGCCGTCGCGCGTCGCCGTCGGCGCGGCGCCGGCCGGGGAGCGACTGGTCCATCGCGCCGAACGCCTGCTGCGCGTCGTGGGTGACGCGCGCATCGGCCTGGTCCTGCTTCTCCTCACCGGGATGGCGAACGGGCTTGCGGCCCTCCTGCCGAGCGGACCGACTCAGCTTGACGCCTGGCCATATGCGCTCCTGCTGGGCGCCGTGGCGCTCAGCGGTGTCGCCGCGGTCGCCGTCCGCTCTCCGACCATCTGGCGCGAGTGGCGTCATCCGACCGCAGTGCAGCGGGGGACCAACACCCTCCGCCTGGCACTTCCGGACGTGACGTCCGCGCTCATCGAGCGGACGCTGCGCACAGCGGGCTACCGGACACGACGCGAGGAGCGCAGGGGTCGATGGGCGTTGCATGGCGTGCGTCGCGGATGGTCCAGGTACGCCGGCCTCGTCAGCCATCTTGCCCTCGTGGCCGTCGTGCTCGGAGCTGCCGTGGGCGCTGCGTTCGGATCGGAAACCGAGTTCTCACTCCTGCGTGGCGACCAGGCGCTCCTCGAGGCGCCGAGGCCCGGCTTTGCCTCCGCAATGCGGCTGGAGCGCCTGGATGCCGAGTTCGGCCCGGATGCACGTCCCCTCCGGCTCGACACGACGGTGACCTTCCTGCGGGGTGGTGAGCCGATCCGAGAGGCCATCCTGCGGGTCAATGAGCCTGGCGAGTTCGACGGCTACCTCGTGCATCCGTGGACGTACGGCCCGGCGGTTCAACTTCGGGTCACCACCCTCGGTGGCGGTCCGTTGCTCGACGCCCCGGTGCCGCTTCCCGGCCTGCGTGACGGTGTGCCGGTCGGGTCCGCCGAGCTCCCGACGGCCGGCGTGACGCTGGGGCTGGCCATCACGGACGCGGACCGTAACGAGCTCGGCATCAGCGTGGTGGACACCGCGGGCCGGCTGCTGGACAGCGCGCGCCTTGTGCCGGGCGACCTCGTGCGCGTGGCCGACCTGCGGGTGGAGCTGAACGGCTTCGATGCCTGGGTCACCTTCCTGTCGCGTCGCGATCCCGGGTCCGGAATCCTGTTTGGTGGCGCCGCCGCCCTGTCGGCGTCGCTGGCCATCGCATTCTGGTTTCCGCGGCGCCGGCTCACCGTGCGGCGGAGCGGCACGGGCGTGGAGCTCCTCCTGCGTGGCGAGCGCTTCGATGCGCTGACACATGAGCTCGATCGCCTCCAGCGCGTCCTTGGCGCCCGGCCGTGACGAGCATCCTGGATCTCTGGCGCGCGGTGGATCCGGAGGCGCGACTGGTCTCCGGCTCGGTCGCGCACCTGGCGCGTCCGGTGCGTGGCATCGGTCGCACGCGTGCCGCCCCACCGCACCTGCCAATGCTGAGCGACGGGGACCTGCTCGTTGCCGATGCGGCGATGGTCGCGGCGGGAACGCTCGACTCCCTGGTGGCCGCACTGCACGAGACGGGAGCTGCCCCGGTCGCGGTGTGGGTCGTGTCGCGAGAGGCCCCCCGGTTCGACCCGGCGGGCGCAGACCTGCCGATTCTGCTGGGCGCAGGATCCGTCGCCTCGCTCGCCGCGGCCGCCGAGCGCCATCTCGATGCGGAGGTCACGCAGCTCGGCGCCTTTGCCAGCGGCCTGCGTCTCGCGGGCGCTGAGGCGGCCCTGGCCGATCCGCAGCCGTCGGCACCCGCCGGCCTGGTCGCCGCCCGGCTGCGCCGCGGGGTCGCCGTCACCGTCGACGGTGAATTGCAGGCCCTGCATCCACGTCCGTCCGGACGCGCCCTGGCGACGCGCTTCGCCGCGGCCCACGCCCGCCTTCTTGCGAATCGCACCGAGACCACCAGCCGCGTTCGGCGAACGCGGGATGGACTCTGGGTGCTCGAGCGGACGATCGGTCCAGGCGCGTCGGCCTGGCTCTTCGACGACCTTCCACCGGGACGAATCGACGAGGTCGGACTCGAAGCGCTGGCGGTCACCCTGCGCGCTCTCCTGCGGCGTCGCGCCGTGGAGCCATCCGGCTCGCGACGGATGCCGAAGGTGCCGCCCTCGACCGGTGACCCGCTGCACGACACGCTGCTGGCCGTTGCTCGCGCCAATGGACGGATCGCACCGGCGGCCCGGTCACTGGGCGTGCACCGCAACACCGTCCTCTATCGATTGCGACGAGCCGAGTCAGAGCTGGGAATCGATCCTCGACGACCTGATGATGCCCTGCGCCTCCTGCGAGCCGCTGACGGAGGCGAGTGATGTGAGCCTGCGCAGCGGATTCGCGGCAGCGTCCGCGCGCCATCCGCGGCATGCCGCTCCACCAGATTCACACGGTCGCTGCACGGGACGGGGTGCCGAGCTCCGGAGAACCACCACGTGGGTCAGGTGTGAATCTGGGCCCTGTCCGGCCCTTCAATACCGTCGGGCGTCGGTGCGGTGTGAATGTGGGACGGGATCGCGGACCCGGGCGGTCGCGCGTCGATAGGGTGTGAATTGGGGCATGGCGCCACCAGATCCGGCGGACGCCCCATCGGCACCCGCCTGTTGTGCGTTCTGCACAAGGCAATCGGACCCGGAAGGGACCGATTCGGCCCATCCCCGGGCGATCTGGCGGTAGGCTGATCGGACTCATCCGTTCATCTGCACGAGGTTCTCCATGGCTCCTGTCAAGCTCGCCGATGCCCTCAAGCTGGCGGAGGACCGCAATCTGCGCTTTGTCAGTCTTCAATTCACGGACATCGTGGGCCATGTGAAATCGGTCCAGGTCCCGATGCATCAGCTGGAAGAGGCGGTCGAGCACGGCAAGTGGTTCGATGGATCGAGCATCGAGGGCTTCACCCGCATCGCCGAGTCGGACATGTTCCTCGTGCCGGACCTGTCGACCTTCAGCGCCATCCCGTGGGAGCCGGGACTCGGGCCCGACGGCAAGACCAAGCTCGCCACCGGCAGCGCACGCGTCATCTGCGACGTGTACGACCCAAACGGGGAAGCCTTCCCGGGAGACCCGCGTGGCGTTCTGCGCCGGCAGCTGGATCGGGCGAAGAAGCTCGGCTTTACGCTCAACACCGGGCCGGAGCTCGAGTTCTTCCTCCTGAGCCGATCGAACGGCAGGGTCGAGCCGCTCCCGCATGATGCCGCGGGTTACTTCGACCTCTCCGAGGACCTGGGTACCGAGGTCCGCAAGGAGATGATGAACGCGCTGGAGGAATTCGGGATTCGAGTCGAGACTGCACACCACGAGGTCGCCACCGGCCAGCATGAGATCGACTTCGAATACGCCGATGCGCTGCGCACCGCAGATAATGCCGTCACCTTCAAGACGACCCTCAAGGCGATTGCGGCATCGCACGGGCTGTATGCCACCTTCATGCCCAAGCCCTTCTTCGGCATCAACGGCTCCGGCATGCACACGCACATGAGCCTGTGGGATGACAAGAAGGGTCGCAACGCGTTCTCGGATCCGAAGGACCCGTACGGGCTGTCGACCATCGCGCGCAGCTACATCGCGGGCGTGCTCGAGCACGCACGAGGCATGATCGCCGTCCTGGCACCGCTCGTGAACTCGTACAAGCGGCTGGTGCCCGGCTACGAGGCGCCGGTCTACGTTGGCTGGGCACGGATCAACCGGTCGGCGTTGATTCGCATTCCGCAGAGCAGCAAGGGCCAGTACAACTCGGTGCGGATCGAGCTGCGCTGTCCGGATCCGTCGTCCAACCCATACCTCGCCTTTGCCGCCATGCTTGCCGCCGGCCTGGACGGTGTCGAGCGCAAGCTGATCCCGCCCGATCCGGTGGAGGAGAACCTCTACCACTTCGACGCCGCCAAGCTCGAGAGCCGAAAGATCAAGCAGCTACCGGGCACGCTTCGGGAGGCGATCGACGAGCTCAAGGCCGACAGCGTCATCGCCGATGCGCTCGGCGAGCACATCTTCGAGCGCTTCGTGGAGGCCAAGACCGAGGAGTGGGACGAGTACCGCATGCAGGTCAGCGCGTGGGAGGTCGATCGCTACCTCGAGGCGTTCTAGGCGCCATCGGCTCCCCGCCTGGGTCGGCGACGGAGCGAGGTGCATGCCAGCCTGGTTGGCCCTACGACCGACGAAGGCTCCGATGGCGCCCGTCCTCGGTCGAACGGCCAGCCAGCGTGGCATCCCGACCGAGGATCGCCGTTCCGCCGGTCGCAAGGCCAGGCTGGGTGGCCGCTGCGGCCAAGGGCGGCCGAGCGAGCGGCGAGCCGTCGGTCCCGTGCAGGTAGAATCGCGCACGAATCGTTCGCCCGGCCACGGAGGGCCCCGCCCTGTCCGTCTCCCGCTCGCGGCTGCTTCTCATGTCGATGTACCCCCTGGACCAGGGAAGCTGGGGACCGACGGTCAGGATCAGCCACCTTCGCGATGAGCTGACGCGCCTCGTCGATCTCGACGTCGTCGCGGGCTACCGTGGCGCGCGCCGCGCAGCATTGGCGGGCTAC
>JACDBZ010000060.1 GCA_013694645.1 Chloroflexota bacterium | reverse complement strand
GAGTGGAGAGACTGCCCGTCCGCCGCGTGGAGGCAATCCTCGCCGCGCTCGGGGCGCGCCTCGACGCACGGCTCTCGTGGAGCGGGACGGACCTCGATCGCCTCATCGATGCCGGCCACGCGGCGCTCTCGGCGTCGGTGAAGCAACGGCTGGAGGGATGGGGCTGGGTTGTGCGCGTGGAGGTGAGCTACAGCCACTTCGGCGAACGCGGTCGGATCGATCTGCTCGCCTGGCACCCGGTGGCGCACGTTCTGCTGGTCATCGAGATCAAGACGGATCTCGTCGACGTGCAGGCCCTGCTCGGCGCAATGGATGTCAGAGCGCGTCTGGCTCCGGGGATCGCCGCGCCGTTCGGATGGCAGGTCGGTCGCGTCGTGCCGGCGATCGTCTTCCTCGAGGACCGCACGACCCGGCGCCGCCTGGATCGGCTCAGCGGCCTCTTCGACCGCTACTCCCTGCGCGGTCAAGCGGCCATCGGCTGGGTTCGCCGGCCATCGGCTGCTCGACACCCTCCATCCGGCGTCCTCTGGTTCCGTGCCCTGCCAAACGCACGGGTGGTGCGCATTAGCGGGCAGCGAGTCCGTCTCAGCCACGCCAGGCGTGCGGGCTGAGCGTGAGCTGGCGCCCCACGGGCGGAGGCAGCTCGCCAATGCGACCCCGGTGAGCGGTTGACAAGATAAGCGTCCCGAAAGCGTCAACCGCTGCCGTGGCGAACGTTTGGCAGAGTCAGCCGCCTCCCGACCTCGACAGCTCACCTCGGTATACTGCGGGCTCCCCATACGCTCGAATTGGACCGATAGCGCACGCATGAAGATCGGGATTGACCTCGGCACCGCCAACATCCTCGTGTACGTCAAGGGCAAGGGCGTCGTGCTCAACGAACCGAGCGTCGTCGCGATCTCCGAGGACGACAACCGCCTGGTCGCGGTGGGCGAAGAGGCGAGGGAAATGATCGGCCGGACTCCCGGCAACGTGCGGGCGATCCGACCAATGCGCGACGGCGTCATCGCCGACTACCTGATCACCGAGGCCATGCTGCGCTACGTCATCAACAAGGTTGCGCGCGTCCGCCTGTTCAAGCCGGACGTCATGATCAGCGTCCCGTCCGGCGTGACATCGGTCGAAAAAAGAGCCGTCAGGGACGCCGCCCTCAAGGCCGGCGCCAAGGACGCGTACCTGATCGAGGAACCGCTGGCAGCCGCCATCGGCGCAAACGTTCCCATCTCCGGACCGAGTGGAAACATGATCATCGATATCGGCGGCGGGACCAGCGAGATCGCGGTCATCGCGCTCGGTGGGATCGTCGTCAGCGAGTCCCTGCGGGTCGGTGGCAACCGGTTCGACGAGAGCATCGCGAACTACATTCGACGCAAGTACAACCTGATGATCGGCGACCGGACGGCCGAGGATGTGAAGATCCAGATCGGCTCCGCATTGCCGATGGAGGAGCCGCTGCGCATGGAGGTCAAGGGTCGCGACATGATCGCGGGCCTGCCGCGAACGATTCCGATCACCTCCACCGAGATCACGGAGGCGATCGAGCAGCCGCTCCAGGCGATCATCACCGCGGTCCGCAACGTGCTCGAGCAGACGCCACCCGAGCTGAGCTCCGACATCATCGACAAGGGAATGGTCATGACCGGCGGCGGCGCCCTCCTGCGAAACCTCGACAAGCTGCTGACCCAGGTGACCGGCATCCCGTGCCACGTCGCGGAGAACGCGCTCAACTCGGTGGCGGTCGGAACCGGCATGGCGCTCGAGCACTTCGGCGCCTACCGCAAGAGCCTGGTGAGCCACTCGTGATCCGCCAATGACCATTGTTGCAACGAGGACTGAGCTTCGGACGTCACTGCTGGAGAGACAGGAGGCGACCGGCAAGCCTCCGACGGATCGGGTCTTCGTCGACTTTCACATCCATACCCGGTTCAGTCGTGACTCGATCCTGCCCGAGGAGAAATTCATCAGGTTCGCAATCGAGCGCGGCCTGACGCACGTCGCGATCACGAACCACAACAACGTCGAGGGCGCCGTCGCCGTGCGCGACAAGGTTGCCGAGCTGGGGCTGACCGACAAGCTCACGGTGATCCTTGGCGAGGAGGTTTCAACCGCCGATGGAGAGGTGGTCGGCATCTTCCTGAACAAGACCATCCCGCGCGGCCTCAGCGCCAAGGAGACGGCGGATGAGATCCACCGGCAGGGAGGCCTCGTCAGCATCCCGCACCCGTTTGATCCGTTCCGCGGCTCCCACATCCGGGAGGGTCCGCTGCGCAACCTCGCGGACACGGGCAGGATCGACATGGTCGAGGTCTTCAACTGCCGCGTCGCCCTTCAGCGGCACAACCTCGAAGCCGCCGAATTCGCGAACCGATACAACATCCCCGGCATCGCCGCATCCGACGCTCATTCGAGCTTCGAGGTGGCGATGGCCTTCAATGCCCTCCCGGCCTTCGAGACCGCCGAACAGCTGAAGGCCCTGCTGCCCGACAACGACTGGCACGCCAGCCGATCCAGCGTCTTCATTCACGCCACCACGCGCTGGGCGGTCTGGAAGAACGTGTTCGACGCGTGGCGCGGGAAGCGGACTGCGACCGGACCGATCCTGGGGCCACAGACGCCAGAGGTCGTGCGCCAGGAGCCCGTCAAGCGCCCGACTGGCGCCGAGCTGCCGGCCAAAGAGCCCGAGACGGATGAATGAGCCGATAGAGGTCATCACCGACGATCAGGTCTCGCTGCGCCGCCGGCTGCTCAACGTGCGGACCATCGGCTCGCTCGTGTTCGGGCTACTCCTGCTCTTCTTCCTCTCCCGCGTCATCTTCAGCGAAGACTTCGACTGGGCCTTCGTCTGGCGCCTGGTGGGCCAGGCGGATCCCGGGTTCCTGGCGCTCGCCTTCCTGGCGTACTACGCGACCTTCCCGCTGCGTGGCTTCCGGTGGCGGTACGTGCTCGCACGCAGCGGCATGTCGGTCAGGTTTCGCGACGCGACCGAGATCCTGTTCCTGTCGTGGTTCGTCAACTGCCTGGTGCCGGCCAAGCTGGGCGACCTGTATCGCGCGTACCTGCTGCGCGCGAACTACGCTGCCTCGATCTCGCGAACCGTGGGAACCGTCTTCATCGAGCGCATCGCGGACATCATCATCATCGCCGTGCTGGCGCTGACCGCCGGCTACTGGTCCTTCCGGGGCAGATCTCGCCCCGACATCGACGCGCTCTTCATCGTCGGCTTCGTCGTCGCCGTCGGCTTCGTCCTGCTGCTGGTCGGTCTCCGGCTGTTCGGCGC
>JACDBZ010000246.1 GCA_013694645.1 Chloroflexota bacterium | reverse complement strand
CTACCGCCGCCAACAGGAACGGCAAGCTGATCTACACCTTCGCTGAGGGGAACGCGAGCATGCGTTCCACGCTCGGAGGCAAGGGCGCCGGCCTGGCCGAGATGACAAACGCGGGGTTGCCGGTCCCCCCGGGCTTCACGATCACGACCGAGGCCTGCAACGCCTACTACGCCGCCGGCAAGGAGATGCCGGCTGGGCTGTGGGACAGCGTCGTGGCTCACATGAAGGAGCTCGAGCAGCAGACGGGCAAGGGCTTCGGCGATCCTGAGAACCCACTCCTGGTCAGCGTGCGCTCGGGAGCTGCCTTCAGCATGCCCGGCATGATGGACACCGTCCTCAACCTTGGCCTCAACCCGGACACGGTCCAGGGGCTGATCAGGCTCACCGGCAACGAGCGCTTCGCGTGGGATGCCTGGCGCAGGTTCGTCGCCATGTTCGGCCGAATCGTGCTCGACCTGAAGGCGGAGGACTTCGACGAGCCATTCGACGAGCTCAAGAAGCGCACGAAGGCCAAGCTCGACACCGATCTGACCGCCGAGCAGCTGCGCGAGATCGGCGAAAAGTTCGCAAACATCGTGAAGGAGAAGACGGGGGAGGAGTTTCCGACTGATCCGTATCGGCAACTGGAGCTGGCCGTGCGTGCCGTCTTCGACTCGTGGTTCGGGAAGCGCGCCCACGATTACCGCGAGTACAACAAGATCCCGCATGACCTCGGCACCGCCGTGAACATCGTGACCATGGTGTACGGCAACATGGGTGACGATTCGGGCACCGGAGTGGCATTCACCCGCGACCCGAACACCGGCGAGAAGCTGCTATACGGCGAATACCTGACCAACGCGCAGGGCGAGGACGTCGTGGCCGGGGTGCGGACTCCGGCCAAGATCAGCCAGATGCGCGACGAGATGCCGGAGGTCTACGCGCAATTCGAGGAGATCGCACAGCGGCTCGAGGGCCACTACCGCGAGATGCAGGACCTCGAATTCACCATCGAGCGCGGCACTCTCTACATGCTTCAGACCCGATCCGGCAAGCGCACCGCGCCCGCGGCCGTGAAGATCGCGGTCGACATGGTCAACGAGGGCGTCCTGACCAAGGAGGAGGCTCTCCAGCGGGTCGACCCCGCCCAGATTGTCCAGCTCCTCCTGCCGCGCTTCGACGAGATCGCCAAGGCCAAGGTGGGGGACCGGCTTCTCGGGAAGGGACTCAATGCGTCGCCCGGCGCCGCCGTCGGCCAGGCCATCTTCGACCCGGACCGCGCCGTGGTGGCGAAGGAGGCCGGCAACCATGTGATCCTGGTGCGGATCGAGACTTCGCCGGATGACGTGCACGGCATGCTCGCCGCCAGGGGCGTCCTGACCGCGCGCGGCGGTGCCACGTCCCACGCCGCCGTCGTCGCGCGCTCGATGGGCCTGCCCTGCGTCGCCGGTGCGGAGTCCGTCAAGATCGACTATGCCAAGCGCACGATGCGCGCCGGAGCGGTCACGGTCGCGGAGGGCGACCTCATCAGCATCGACGGCACCACCGGCGAGATCTATGCCGGCGAGCTGCCGACCATCGAGGCCCGCTTCGAGGACGAGCACGACCTCGCGACCCTTCTCGGATGGGCCGATGAGGTTCGCACCATGCAGGTCTGGGCCAACGCCGATTATCCGCGCGATGCCGAGCGGGCCCGCGCCTTCGGCGCCCAGGGCATCGGCCTATGTCGTACCGAGCACATGTTCTTCGAGGAGGATCGGCTGCCGACCGTTCGGCGCATGATCCTGAGCGCTCACGCTGCCACGGCCGCCAAGTCAAAGGCCGATGCCGACCGCACCACCGAGGATCGCGAGGCGATCTCTACCTTCGACGCCGCGCTCGATGAGCTCGAGAAGCTCCAGACCGATGACTTCGCCGGCCTGTTCCGCGCGATGGACGGCCTGCCGGTCGTCATCCGGCTGATCGACCCGCCGCTGCACGAGTTCCTTCCGTCGCACGACGAGCTCGTCGCCGATGTCACCCGCCTGCGCACCACGCTCGAGCTGACCGGGCATGGGGCCGGCGTGGATGCCGGAATCGTCCAGGTGGGCCTCGTCAAGCTCTTCGGCAAGAAGGACGCGGCGCGCGCCATGCGCAGGCTTGGGCTGTCGGAACCGGCCAAGGCGGCGAAGTCATCGGCACCGATGGATCGGTCCGGCATGCAGAAGGAGCTGGCCGACAAGGAGGAGCTTCTCCAGGCCGTCGAGGCGATGCGTGAGCAGAATCCGATGCTCGGACTGCGTGGGTGCCGGCTGGGACTGATGGTGCCCGACATCATCAAGATGCAGGGTCGCGCCATCCTGGCCGGGGCCGCTCGTGTGGCGGGCGAGGGCCTGACGCCGCTGCCGGAGATCATGATTCCGCTGGTCGGGCATGTGAACGAGCTGCGGGCAACGCGCAGGATTCTCGAGTCGGAGGTGGCGCGCATCGTCGAGAAGTCGGGTCAGCAGGTCGACTACAAGTTCGGCACCATGATCGAGGTGCCGCGCGGTGCCCTCACCGCCGATGAGATCGCCGAGCACGCCGAGTTCTTCAGCTTCGGCACCAACGACCTGACGCAGATGGGCTTCGGCTACTCACGTGACGATGCGGAGGGCAAGTTCCTGATGCAGTACGTGGATCGCAAGGTGCTGCCCGAGAACCCGTTCCAGGTGCTGGATGTGACGGGGATCGGGCAACTGGTGCGGATCGGCGTCGAGAAGGGGCGCGCCACGAAGCCTGACCTGAAGATCGGGATCTGTGGGGAGCACGGCGGAGATCCGCAGAGCATCGCCTTTTGCCACGAAGTCGGCTTGAACTACGTGTCCTGCTCGCCGTTCCGCGTGCCGGTCGCTCGGCTGGCCGCCGCCCAGGCAGCGATCGCGAAGACGGAGACCCGCGACCCGTAACCCTGACCCCTGCGCTCAGGCCGACGCCTCATTGCCGTCCAGGAGACATCCCGGGTCGGATTCATCGATCAGGTCGTCTCCGTCGTTGTCGATGCCATCCTCGCAGTCGTCGAGCTGTGGAGTCGATTCCGGCGTGGGAGTCGGCGCAGGAGTCGGCGTCGGCGAGACGGTGGGAGGCGCAGTCGGATCGGGTGACGGCGTGGCCGGAGTGGGAGTTGGCGTCACGCTTGCCGGGAGCGGACTCGTCGGTGAGGCAGTCGGTGTCGGATCGGCAGTGACGGCTGGCGGTCGCGGCGTGGCCGTGCTGACGGGACGCGGCGTGCCGATGGGGGGAGCAAAGAACTGCGGAGCACCCGTCGGGCTGTTCGCGGCAAAGCTCCCGACGGGATCAGCGCTCCTCCGGATGGAAGGGGAGAGAGCGATGGTGGTGGAGGCCTCGGGTGACGGCGACGGCTCCGGCGTGCGATCGAGCTGGCCTCCAAGCACGGCTTCGGGCGGGCTGCTGTCCGCTGGCCCGCCGATCTCCGTGGGAGCCTGCGAGTTCCGCGGTCCGAATGCCACGGCTGCCGCGACGACGATCACCATCAGCGCCACCACTCCGGAACCGATGCGCAGAATGCCGTCCGTTCGAGGGCCAGCGACCGCCGAGCCGACGCTTCCGGCCGGTGGTGGCGGAGCCGCTCCCAGGTCGATGACGGACAGCGCGTCCAAGGCGGCGGCTCCGCGAAGGCAGGATGCGCAACCGGACGCGTGAATTGCGACATCCCGCGCAAGCTCATCGCGACCACCCAGTGCAATCCAGTGGCGGAATCGGTCGTGAAGGTCATTCATCTGAGCGCTCGCTCTGCGGCGGTCTTGATCTGGGCGATCAGCGGCCCGTCGTCAGCCGGCTCCTCGGCGCTGATCGCCGCGAAGGAGTCCATGTAGCGGGACCGGGCGCGCTTGATCACTCGCTCCACGCCCCCACCATCGGTCCCGAGGATCGTCGCCACGTCACGCTGGTCGAGGCGTTCGATATCGTGGGCAATCAGCGCTGCCCGTTCACGGGTCGAGAGGATGCCGAGCGCGGTGACCGCGGATGCATCGGCGCCAAGGTCGGCGAGGGCACGAATGCCTGCTGGCCCCGGACGATCTGTCCGCGTCACGCGTCGAACATTGCGGAGGAGGTGCGCGCGGAGCCAGGCCGCGGCGCGCTCCGGGTGTCGAAGCTCACCCACCTTCCTCGCAGCGGCAGTCAGCGTTCGGCCCGCCAACCGTGCTGCTTCCGGCCGATCGCCCAGCGTGAGGAGCAATGCGAATCCGTGCAGTCGGCGGCCGTGTACCTCCCGAAAGGCCGTGTGAATGCCTTCGGGCAAGGGAGCGGCGGTTGGAGATGGTTGTGTATCGACTGGCTTCATCGGCATCGTAATATCGTGCGGTCGAGTGTGGTCCGGTGCGGAGTGTAGCGCGTGCCCGGCGCTCTACCGAACGAGACGATCTGGGGACGAAGACTTGACAAGCGGCTAGAATAGGGTCGTAGTCCTTGACAAACCACTTGACAAGCGCCGATGCGACGGCGCGAGGGTCAGCCCCATCCCCACCTCATCCGGCATCGTCGCCGATATCAAATCAAAGCTTCCTGTCATCGATGTGGTCGGCGAAACGGTGTCGCTCAAGCGGGCGGGCACCGTCCATAAGGGCCTGTGTCCCTTCCACGCCGAGAAGACTCCGTCGTTCATCGTCACGCCAGACCGCGAGACATGGCATTGCTTCGGCTGTGGCGAGCACGGTGACATCTTCACGTTCGTGATGCGTCGTGATGGACTCGACTTTCGGGAGGCACTCACTCACCTGGCGGAGAGGGCCGGCGTCGAGCTCAGCGAGCACAGCGCGCGGGAGGATCGGCTCAGGCGCCGTCTGCGGGAGGCGCTCGAGACAGCCATCGCCTGGTATCGGGAGGTGTTTCTCCAGGCGCGTCAGTCTGATCGTGCGCGTGCCTACCTGGCCGAGCGTGGCCTGTCGGATGCGACCCTCGAGCGATTCATGGTCGGCTACGCCCCCAACACCTGGGATGCGATGTCGAAGCGCCTGCGCGGTAAGGGATTCTCCGATGCCGAGCTGAGCGGCGCGGGGCTTGCCAGTCCATCGACCCGCGGAGGCGTGTACGACCGCTTCCGCGGCCGCATCATCATCCCGATCCGTGACGCATCCGGGCGAGCGATCGGCCTCGGCGGCCGCATCTTGCCCGACGCCGATGGCCCGAAGTACCTGAACTCGCCCGCGACGCCGC
>JACDBZ010000241.1 GCA_013694645.1 Chloroflexota bacterium | reverse complement strand
CAGCTGCCCGGACGTCCGATCGCCGACGCGCTCATCGTCGCCGGGAGCCTCGCGGCCGATGCACTCCCGCTCGCGACGTTCGATCGCGACCAGCGACGCTACGGCGTGGCGACCGTCGAGCCCTGATACGTCGATTGCCTATTGATCCCGCTGGATCAATGGCGGAGACTTCCGGCCACATCATGCCCCGCCGGGCCCCTCGTGGAGGCTGCCGTGGTCAATCGAATTGCGTTGTGTCCCGCATGTGGAGCCTCGGTATCCGAGAGTGCCCGGTTCTGCCCGAAATGCGGTGGCTCCCTGACCGCGGCATGCAGTCGCTGCGGCGCGCGAGTCACGGCGGGTGCGAGCTTCTGCGATAGCTGCGGTGCGCCGGTGGCGGCTTCGGTCGCGGGTGCCGAGGAGCGAAAGCTTGCCACCATCCTGTTCGCAGACATCACCGGGTCGACGTCTCTCGGGGAGCAGCTGGACCCTGAGCGCATGCGTCGGCTGCTGCAGACCTACTTCGACACGATGTCCTCGGTGATCGAGGGGTGGGGCGGCAGGCTGGAGAAGTTCATCGGCGACGCGATCATGGCCACGTTCGGCGTGCCGACGGCCCGGGAAGACGACCCGGAGCGGGCCCTGCGCGCGGCGCTCGAGATGCTCGCTCGGCTGGACGGCCTGAACGCCGGGTTCCAGGAGCGACATGGGGTCGCGATGCAGGTGCGGATCGGCGTCAACACCGGCGAAGTGATTGCCCCCGTGGATCCCGGCGACCAGATGCTGGTCAGCGGGGATGCGGTCAACGTGGCTGCTCGCCTGGAGCAATCGGCGGAGCCGCGCACGGTGGTGGTCGGCGACCGGACCTACCTTGCCACGCGCGGCATCTTCGAGTTCGAACCGCCGATCCCGCTCACGCTGAAAGGGAAGGGCGAGCCGGTGCTTGCCCATCGCCTGGTGGGCCTAGCGCCGGAGCCTGCGCCGCGGGGTGTTCCCGGACTCCGGGGCGAGCTCATCGGGCGCGAACGCGAGCTGAGAACGCTGCTCGACATCCTGAACGGGGTGATCGAGACGGAGCTCCCGCACCTCGTCCTCCTCACTGGACCGGCCGGGATCGGCAAGAGCCGATTGGTGCAGGAGTTCATTCGCGTGGCATCCGACTCGCACGAGGGGCTCGTCACTCTTCGAGGCCGATGCCTGCCGATGGGCCATGGCATCACGTACTGGGCACTTGGCGAGATCCTGCGTCAGTTCGGCCGAATTTCGCTGGACGAGCCCGCGGATGCCGTTGAGCAGAAGTTGCGATCGGCCGTTGACGGCCTTGTCCGTGACGGCCAGCTTCCCGATGACGACCGGCTTCATGTCGTGCATGCCCTGGCCATGACGGCGGGCCTGCCGATTCTGGGCAACCCGCTGGAGAACCTGCCGCCGGATGCCGTCGCGGCCGAGCTTGCGCGGGCGTGGCCGGCGTTCCTGTCCGCCATCGCCACGATCGGGCCCACCGTCGTCGTCCTCGAGGACGTGCACTGGGCGGGCGACCAGCTCATGGACATGGTCGACCGCCTCCTGAGCCGATCATCCGGTCCGCTGCTACTTGTCGCGACCGCCAGGCCGGAGTTCGGCGAGCGGCCACGGAGCCTGAGCGGCACGCGCGAGGATGCCTCCACCGTGTCGCTGCGGCCGCTGACCGGCCAGCAGTCTGCGGACCTCATCGAGAGCCTCCTGAACGCCGGCGAGCTGCCAGCGGCGTTGCGGTCCGAGATCCTTGCGAAGGCTGAGGGCAACCCGTTCTTCGTGGAGGAGATGCTGCGGCGACTCATAGACGAGCGGGTGCTCGTCCACGACGAGGACGGTTGGCGCACGACCGGCGCCGTGGCCAGCGTCACGTTGCCGGACAGCGTGCACGCCCTGCTGGCGGCCCGGATCGACGCGCTGCCGCTGTCCGAGAAGCGCGTGCTCCAGGAAGCATCGGTCATCGGTCGCATCTTCTGGCAGGCACCGGTCGAGCGTGCGGCCGGCAACGGCGCGGTCGCCCCTGCGCTGCTCGCGCTCGAGCAGAAGGGGCTGGTCCTTGCCCGTCCCACAACGACGATCGCCGGGCACACGGAGTACATCTTCAAGCACGCGCTCATTCGCGACGTTGCGTACGCAAGCCTGCCAAAGGCACGCCGCGCTCGTGCTCACGCTGATGTCGCCGAGTGGATCGAGCAGCTGGCCGGCGCCCGCATCGACGAATTCGCCGAGCTGGTAGCGCATCACTACCAGACCGCCGTGGCGAGCGAGGACAGTGACCTGGCGTGGGAGAACGACCCTGATGGGCGTAATCGCGTGCGATCGCGCGCGTTCCAGACCCTGGTCGCCGCGGGCGCCAGCGCTCGCCGCCGGTATGCGATCGCCAAGGCGGTGGAGGTCCACGAGGCCGCCCGTGACCTTGCCGCGGATCCGGACGAGCGTGCGACGGCACTCGAGGAGCTGGGAGACGACCACTTCGGCCTGTACCACTGCGACGAGGCGTTGAGCAGCTACGAGGAGGCGCTCGCCCTGCTGACCGGCGAGCATCGAGATCGGCGCGTGCAGCTGGCAGAGAAAATCGGACGCACCTGCGCGCGGTGGGGCGCCTTCCGCGAGGTGCCCGATCCCGCCAGGATCGAGCGAATCGTGGCACGCGGCCTGGAGGAGGCGGACAATGAGGAGGCGCGCGCCCGCCTGCAAATCGTGCGCGCGTTCGGATCCGTGTACTGGGTCGATCGGGACGAACCGGACCCCGTCCCGCGCGAGCAGCGGCTGGCGTGGGCTCGCGAAGGGCTGGCCGCGGCGGAACGGCTTGACGACCCGTTCCTCCTCACTCGTGCAATCAACGCCCTCGCAACCATGTACTACCAAGCCGGCAAGTTCCGGGAGTCGCTTGATGTCAGCCTGCGGCTCTTGGACCTGGTGGATCGCCAGCCGTCGCGCGATGCGCAGGCGGCGACGCTGTCGGCCATCGGCGCCGACATGCTCACCACGACGGCCGATGTGGCGCGCGCGACAGAGCTGACGGACCGCGGCTACCAGCTGGCACGCGGCACGAGTGACCACGAGCTGATGCACAGCTCCGGCCCGTTTCTCCGCGCGCTCTTCCATGTTGGACGATGGTCCGAGATACCGCCTGTCATCGAGGCTCACCTGGCGGCGTATGCCAACGAGTCACAGATGACATGCCCGGAGGTCCAATTCGGTCCGCCCTTCGCCGCACGCTTCTTCGCCGAGACCGGCGATGCGGACGGTGAGCGCGCGACCAGGGTACTCCTCGATGATCTGCTGGCTGAGCCTTCTGACAGCGGCGGGAGGCGATCAACCGCCTTCGTTGCCAACCAGCTCGCCCAGTACGCGCTCACCGCCGGTCGGCCGGACGATGCCCTTTCTCTCCAACAGCCGATGCTGTCCGCCGCGCGCCCGGCACAGCTGCGCGACATGGCTCCCGCGCAGATCGAGATCCTCGTCACGCTTGGCCGCTGGGACGAGCTGCGCGACTTCGTGGAGCGCGTCCGCCCGTTGATCGCCGCAACGCCATTGCTCAGCGGATTCATCGATCGCGCCGTGGCTCGGTCACTCGCCGCCGCCGGCGATCACGCCGCGGCGATCGGCCTCTTCGAGGCCGCGATCAGCGGATTTGAAGCGCTGAGCTGTCCCTTCGAGGCGGCTCGCACCCGGGAACTCCTTGCCGATCTGCCGGGCGCGCCGAGGCGACGCGAGCTGCTCGAGGAAGCCCTCGACACCTACGAAGTGCTTGGAGCCGAGCCGCACGCAGCCGGAGTTCGCGCCAAGCTCAAGAACCAGCGCGAAGGTTGACCGTGATCGACATGGCGTCGACGCTCGGGCCAACGCACCGCGAGACAATCGCGGCGGTCCCCGGGGCGCGACAGGCGCTGGAGGCGATGGGAGCCCAGCCGTTCCTCGATCGGCTGGATGCGGTCCTCGCCGCGCCAGCAGCAGGCAGCGATTCGACCATCCCATCCGGCGACACCGTGGCGCGCCAGGCCTGACAGCTGTCCTGGAGTGCGCCAGAGATCTAGCGTCCGCCCATGGTCTCCCGGCGTGCCGCGGCGAAGCGCGGGATCCCAGCCTCGACCATCTCGTCCGATGCGGTCAGGCTCACGCGGAACCAGCCCGGCGCTTCGACCACGTTGCCTGGCAGGACGAGCACGCGATGGCGGGCCAGCGTCTCGGCGAAGGCGGCGTCGTCGGGTATCGGAGAACGGGCCATGGTGTAGAAGGTGCCCTCCGGCATCGAAGCCTCGTAGCCCATCTCGCGCAGCGCCGGAACCAGCCGATCACGCCGGCGCTCCAGTGCCCCGATGTCGATGGACAGCCGCTCGAGGTCGGCCAGGGCGTGCTGGAGCAGGGCGTTCGGGAACGCATAGCCCGCGGCAATCTGCTGCATGAAGATCTCGTCGCGGAGCGCTGCGCGCTCGGGGAGGGTGGGCGGGACGGTGAGGAAGCCGATGCGCTGCCCGGGCGACAGGAGCGTCTTGCCGTACCAGTAGGTGATCACCGTGTGCGGATAGAACTCGGCCGGGCTGTGCGCCGTCAGGCCGTCGAACACGATCCGGTTGTACGGCTCGTCCGAGAGGATCCAGATCGGATGACCGATGCGGGCGGATGAGTCAGCCAGGGCGTCGGCCAGGGCCGTGAGCGCGCCCGGCGGGTAGATACGGCCGGTCGGGTTGTGCGGGCTGTTCACGAGAACTGCACGAGTCCGCGGACCGATGGCGGCCGCGATGCGGTCGACGTCGAGGTCGAAGGCGGGCGGCTCAAGCGCCAGGCGGACCGGCTCGCCGCCGGCCGCGAGGATGAGGATCTCGTAGAAGAACCACGGCGGTGAAAGGAAGAGCACTTCGTCACCCGGCTCCACAAGGGTCCGCAGCGCGACCGCGATGGCGGCAAAGCCACCGTTCGTCATCGCCACGTCCCTCGGGTCCCAGTCCATTCCGGTTCGTGAGGTGAGCGTGGCGGCTACCGTCCGCTGGGAAGCCGGCTCCGACAGCTTGTAGGCGAACCAGTCCTTGTCCCGGGGCGAGACGTTGCGCTGGAGCGCATCCACGTAAGCCGGAAGCGGCATCTCCTGCGGGTTGCCGACCGCGAAGTTCGCGACATCGGGCTCCTGGTTCAGCCGGGCAAACGGCCCGCTGAAAAATGAGAGGAATGGCGCAATGCTCTGGTGCAGCCGATCGCGGCGACGCGTCGTGGAGGTGGTCATCACTTGTGTCCTAGGTGCTCGGGTCGTGACCGAGCGAGCATCGGGCCTGGAGGTCAATTCAGCAAGAGGAGAGCGACCCTTCCTTACGTCGTCATCGGCGGAGGCGTGAGGCCGTAACGCTCAATCACGTCGGTCAGCCAATCGGGCTGAGCGTATGGCAGGCCGTACTGCTCGGCGAGGGCGGCAACGTCAGGCGGACTGATCGGGCCGGCGTCGTTCAGATCCGCAAACCCGCGGAAGAACCCCTCGAAGCCGGCGGGGGAGATGATCTCGATCATCCTGGCAGGCGTCGAGCCGGCATTCCACATGGCGTGCACCTGGTCGCGCGGCTTGATGATGTAGCCACCGGGCCGCAGAACAGCCTCCTGGTCCTCGGAGCGGAAGCCGATCTCTCCCTCCAACACAATCGAGATCTCGTCCTCTCGAGTATGAACGTGCGGTCGCACGAGCGCACCAACCGCGAACGGATGCTCCACGATCGACAAGGCACCACCGGTGTCCTGGCCGTCGATCTTGAATACGACGCCGACCCCCGGTCCGAGCCGGCCTGCGCGGCCCTCCCCGGGCTGAACGACCTTCAACGATGCGGTGCTACCGGATGCGATGCCGTCGCGAGCGTGAATCGTCATGGCGCGCCTCTAATTTTAGGTAAACAGGCCTGTATACTGAATCAATGACTCAGGAGCTGTCAAGAAATGAAGGCGAGACGTCGCGTCGGTACCAAATGCGCGGACGCGCTGCGCTCGTCGAGGGGACGCGGCAGCGAATCACAGAGGCTGCGATGCGGCTCCACACGACCATCGGACCGTCGAGAGCGTCGATCAGTGCAGTGGCCCAGGAGGCCGGTGTCACGCGTGTCACGCTCTACCGCCATTTCTCGTCCTCGGACGAGTTGTTTGCCGCCTGCATGGGGCACTGGAGGTCGCTGCATCCGCCGCCCGATCCTCGCGCCTGGAGCGGGATCGCGAACTTCACCCCGCGAGTGCGCCGAGCGCTTTCGGAGCTCTATGGCTGGTACGCAGCGAACAGCGATGATCTTTACCCGATCTACCGCGACGCCGCATATACACCTGCATCGAACCGGAGAGCCCGTCGCTCGACGAACGAGCTGATGGTCGAGTCGATGCTGGCAGGAAACTCGGTTGAAGGCGCGGGTCAACGCCGGCTGCGGGCGGCCGTGGCGCACGTCGTGGGCTTCTGGACCTGGCGATCCCTCACCATGGACGGGGAGCTATCCACCCGCGAGGCGATCAATCTGGCAACGACGTTCGTGGTCGCCGCGCGGTCCGCGGCCTAGATTCCGTGCTGTCGGGGGATGATCACGACGTCTCCCGCCTGCGCGTGGAGAAAGCGCATGCTTCGCCCCCGCGTACATACGTAGTACGCCCCGCGTGACGACGTTGGCGGCGCGGCGCGCGACGCCCCTTGGCAAGCTCGATCGCCGCTCGCCGGGCTACCGGTCCGTCAGACCTCGACCGGCACCGGATAGACCTCGGTGGGCGGATGCCCGGCGCGTTCGTGGATGCGCTGAACCGCCTCGGCGTTCGGCGCCTCCGAGATGCACCACACCATGCCCGAGTCTGGGTCGCCCCAGGCGCGTTGGAAGTCGACGCCCTCGTCGTCCTGGATGTCCAGGTCCGCCTGGTGTGCCGCCTGGAGCGCCTCCGGAGTGACTCCGTGCATCCCGTGGTGGACGTCCATGAACTTGGGCATCGCGTGTCCTCCTCTAGAGACGGCAATCATGGTTGCTATTGCAACTCCGCAGTTGTACCCCATATTGGTCTCGCGCGCAGCCCCTAGCCGATGGTTCGCGTTCGGCGACCGTGACCCGCCGTCGCCGCATGGATCAAGGAGCACGCCACGTCGGACGACGGCTGAGCTCAAATCGGCGCGTGGTCTTGACGTTGGTGGCACAATCGTCTAGATGAGTGACACAACGGTGGTGTCGGTGGGACCCAAGGGCCGAGTGGTGATACCAGTCGAGATTCGTCGCCAACTCGGCATCGGGGAGGGCAGCGAGCTGGTGGCGCTGGTCGAGGGCGAGGCGGTGGTCCTCGTGCCACGGTCGGCGATCAAAACGCGTCTGCGATCGATGTTCGCCGACGTGCGGACGAGCTTGAGCGAGGATCTGATCGCCGATCGCCGCGCCGCGTCCGCGGCCGAGTCGCTCGAACCGTGATGGTCGTCGTCGACGCGTCGGTGGTGCTCGCCTGGTTGCAGGACGAGCCCGGCGCGGATGCGGCCGAGCCGATGCTGATGGAGGGAGTCATCGGCGCTGCCAACTGGTCAGAAGTCCTCCAGAAGGCGCGGCAGCACGGCGCGCCGGCCGGCGTCGTCGGCCGGCTACTGGCGTCGTTCGGCCTGCGGGTCGTGGAGGTGACGGCGGCCGACGCTGCGAAGGCGGCCGACCTGTGGCACCCCGGGAGCCCTCTCTCGCTCGGTGATCGTCTGTGTCTGGCGCTCGGGCTGCGGATGGACTGCTCGGTTGCGACCGCCGATGCGGCGTGGGCCGATCTCGACCGAGGTCCGCCGCTGGTGGTGATCCGCTGACCGGACTTCCAACCCTGTCGAATCCCGGGTGATGTAGGGTTGGAGCAGGAGGCCGGACTCGATCGGACGGCCTGTTTCGTGAACGGCAACTACTTCACCGGGCTCTTCGAGGACCGGATCGTGATCCGGCTTCCTGGCGGGATCCGCGAACGCTTTCCGGAGCTGGCGGAGGCACCGCCGTTCGACCCGAGGGGCACCGGCAAGGGAGTGAAGGACTGGTGCGAGATCCCACCGTCGATCACCGAGAGCGACGATCGCCTGGCGACTTTCCTCGCCGCGGCGGTCGAGGAGGTCGCGCTGTTGCCTGCGAAGGAGCCCAAGAAGCCGAAGGCACGGGCCGCTCGGGCCGGTCTACCATTCGCCGATGACGAAACGTGACGAGCTGATCTCCCGATTCCGTGATGGTTACATCGAGGTCGAGCGGGCTGTCAGCGGCCTGACCGACGACGAGCTCGACCGCCCCGGCCCCACAGGCGGCTGGACGCCGCGCCAGGTGGTGCATCACCTGGCCGACAGCGAGGCCACGGCCTACGTGCGGTTGCGCAAGCTGATCGCCGAGGACGACGCCGCGATCCAGGCATACGACGAGCCGGAGTTCGCGCGACGACTGCATTACGACCGCCCCATCGGCTCCTCGTTGGCGGTCCTGAAAGCGGTCAGGGTGGCCAGCCTGGAACTGCTCGAGTCACTAACGCCGGCCGAGTGGGATCGCCGGGGCATGCACGAAGAGTCTGGCGCCTACTCCGTGGATGACTGGCTGCGTATCTACGCAGGACACTCCCACGACCACGCCAACCAGATCCGCGAGGCCACCGCGTAGGGGCAGCGCTGGCACCATCACACGGTGATGATGACCTTTCCGCGGGCGCGCATGGTTTCCAGGTAGCGGATGGCGTCGGGGACCTCGCTCAGCGGGTACGTCCGATCGATGACCGGGATGATCCGGCCTGCTTCGATGAGCTCCTTGATGAAGAGCAGGTCCTCGCGTTCGATGTCGGTCAGCATGAAACGGATCTTCTGGCTCCCGCGCGACAGCAGCTGTCCACCGAGCATGCGAGCGATGGGTGCAATCCAGTTCCCCTTCGAGGGGTCAATGCCCACGACGACCAGCGCTCCAGTCGGCACGAGGACGCGCCTGAGTACCAGCAATGAGTGGTTGCCCACGTTATCGATGACCAGGTCGTAGCGCTGCCGATCCCGTGTGAAGTTCTCCCGGGTGTAGTCGATGACGTGGTCGGCGCCGAGGGATCGGACCAGCTGCATGTTCGGGGTGCTGCATACGCCGGTCACATCGGCCTCGAACACCTTGGCGAGCTGGACGGCGAAGGTCCCGACGCCACCCGACGCGCCATTGATCAGGACCCGCTGTCCTGGCTGGATGTTTCCGTGCTCCCGGAGCGCCTGCAGCGCGGTGACCGCCCCGACGGGGATGGCTGCCGCCTGCTCCAGCGTCAGGTTGGCCGGCTTGTGCACGAAGAGCCTCTGGGGTCCGCTGACGTACTCGGCGCACGCCCTGGTCATTTCGCCGAACACCTCGTCACCTGGCCGGAGTTCCGTGACGTTACGGCCGACCGCCTCGACCACTCCAGCGACGTCGACGCCGGGGATGTTGCGTTTCGGCCTGCGCCATCCTGACGTCGGGCGAACGATGTACGGCTGGCCCCGCAGGAGGTGCCAGTCCAATGGATTCACCGAAGCCGCATGGACGCGCACCAGCACGTCGCCTTCCTTGACGATCGGCCTGTCGACCTCTTCGAGTCGCAGCACATCGGGTGACCCATACCTGCGGTAGACGATCGCCTTCATCATTGATACCTGCGCCGGCGCTGGGGCGGTCATTGTGTCTCCGTGGGTGGGATGCTTGGGATGCTTCGTCGTACGCTGTAAGGTATCTTACGTCGTAAGATTGTCAAGCGACCCTTGAGATCCAGGAGCCGAAGCCGATGGCGTCCCAACCCAAGCCGAACGACGAGGCCCGCGCTCCGCTGAGCCGGGCGCGGGTGCTGGAGGCTGCCATCGGCCTCGCCGACGAGAGCGGCATCGCGTCGCTCACCATGCGCAAGCTCGCCCAGGAGCTCGGCGTGGAAGCGATGACGCTCTACTACTACGTGTCGAACAAGGACGAGATCCTGGACGGCATGGTCGATATCGTCGTTGGCGAGATCGAGCTGCCCTCACCCGCGGCCGATTGGAAGGCGGCTATCCGCAGGACTGCGATCTCGGCCCACGCAGTCCTCATTCGTCACCCTTGGGCAGCCAGCCTCATGTTGTCGTCTGCGGGGGTCAGCGATGCGCGGCTGCGATACATGAATTCGATCCTCGGAAGCCTCCGGCTCTCTGGGTTCTCGGCAGAAATGACGGATCATGCGTACCACGCCCTGGAGAGCCACATCATCGGGTTCACGCTCTGGGTGGTGGGCATGGACCTCGGCAGCGACGAGGACCTTGCCCTCCTGGCGACGGACTTTCTGCGCGACCTCCCGCGCGACAGGTTGCCGCACCTTGCCGAGCACGTCGAGCAGCACCTCAAACCGCGCAACCCTGACGACGAGGGCTCGTTCGCGTTCGGCCTCGACCTGATCCTCGACGGGCTCGAGAGGATCCGGACCACGGCCTGAGAGTGGCGGGCAGCGCGGTGCTGGGAAGCCTTCGGCAGGCAGGCTTCTCGATCGAGATGGCGATGCGTTCGTGCTCGACCTCATCCTCGCCGGCCTCGAGCGACTCCGCGACGCGGCCTGAGGCCCGCTGGAAGGTGGTCTTCTTGCACGCTGATTCGCCTGCAGCGCCCCGCATGCCTCAATGCCTCGCTCTATTGAGGCCTTCTCGCACGGAGCCGCCATCAGGTGCGAATCCCGTACTGCAGTGAGGCGTGGCACTCAGGAGCCTGACCTGCACGCGGCGCTCATGCTGCCTCGGCGCCACCAGACTGCGGCAATCAAACCCCGCACCGCATTCGTGCGCGATTTCCTCGATCTACTGGCGGACTGAAGCTGACAGCGGACGGCGCAGCATTGACGGCGGACGGTCGGTGATCCTCATCGGTCAGGCGGCGACGCAACGCCACCGCCGCCGGACGCTCCTAGCCTCCCTCGCCCGGGCGTCGATAGTGGATTGATGAGGCCTTCTCGAGGGCCGCGAGCGTTTCCTCGACGGTGAGGAGGGGAGTCGTCTCGAACGAGCTCAGCGCGCCGCCCGCGCTGATGGCGATCGCGGTGGCCGCCATCGAAACGTTGTCGGGTGCCTCCCACACGCTGTACGCGTCGTGCTCGCCGAAGGCGTACCAGAAGCCGTGCAGGCTGCCGCCGACCGATTCGATGTACTGCGTGGCCGCGGTGCGGCGGTCCTCCGGATTCTGAACGAGCTTGGCCCAGGTCTCGGGCGTGTAGCTGAACCGGGTCAGGTAAAACGGCATCGGTTCCTCCTCTTCACTCCCCGACTCATTGACACGCGCCTACTTCTTCTTCTTACCGCCGCCCTTTGGCTTCTTGCCGCTGCTCTTTGAGCCAGGTCCCTTGTCGGGCATGTCGCGTCTCCTCGGATATGGACATCGTCGACTCTACGCCATCTGTAGTGGCGAATACCAGAACACGCTCAGGACTGTTCGATCGGCTTCTCCATGGCGAAGCCCGCGACCGCGGTGCCGTCCGGCATGGTGACCGCCACGTTCTCGGTTGCCACGAACCCGTACCGCTCGTAAAGGAGCACGCCGGGCAGTGTGGCCACGAGGGCCAGCACGCGGAAGCCCTCTGCACGGGCGGCCTCTTCGCACGCGCGCAGGATGCGGCTGCCGAGGCCGCGCCGCGTCCAGTCGCCACGCACGAACATCGCACGCACCCGGGCGGGCTCGGTCGCGGGATCGAGCATTCGAGCATCCCCGGCCGACTCGCCGGAGCCGGTGTAGAGCTTGTCACGGCGGCTCCAACCGCCGCA
>JACDBZ010000232.1 GCA_013694645.1 Chloroflexota bacterium | reverse complement strand
GGACACCCACCAGCAGCACGCCGACGATGGCGCTCACCGCCAGGCTCAGCACCGCGTAGGCGATGTACTTGCCCACGAGCAGCTCCATCGAGGTCACGGGCGCCACCCGGAAGCGATCCATCTGGCCGCTCAGCCGCTCCCGCACCATGGAGAGCGCGGTGAGCGTGATCGCGAGGTGCTGAATGACCAGCGCGAAGACGGCCGGCCCGAAGAAATTGAGGACCTCGGGGGGTGTCGGCGCGACGTTCTCGGTCTCCGCGGTCGTGGGCCTGGCAATGACACCAGGCGGGATGCCGGTGACCTCGGCACCGAGCTCTCCCTCGACGAGGGTGATTCCCGCCGCTGCGGCGCGTTCGATGATCTCGGCATTCAGGGTGCTCACCAGGATCTGGGTCGCCAGCGTGGCCAGCTGATCGTAGACCGGATCGACCTGGTTCCAGGCGACCCGGATTGTCGTCTGCCTGCCCTCGCGCAGCTCGGCCGCGGAGTTCGCCGGCACCACCACGAGGAGATCGATCTCACCGTCTCGCAGCCGCCCCTCCGCACCATCGCGATCGTCACTCACCTGGGAGATGTCGAGCCGACCCGGCGCGAGGTTCTCGTAGTCCTCCACCGAACGTGAGAAGTCACTATCGGTCGGCACCACGATCTCGGTGGCGAACGGCGCCCGGAAGCCGCTGTACCCAAGGCCGAACAGGAACATGACGAGGAACGGGCCCAGGATCAGGCTCAGCAGGACGCCGGGCCGCCGGATGACCTCCCGCAGCTCCTTGCCGGTGAAGGACGCCATGCGCACGATGCTGTGAGAGATGCCCTGCACCAGATCACCCACCACGCATCCCGGCCAGTTCAGGCTCTTGAATCTGAACGGGCGTCTGCTCGCGTGACGCCAGACGCCGCTCGACGAGCTGAGTGAACACCTCGTCGAAGGTCGGCTGGTGCTCCTCCAGACCAACGACCCCGATCCCCGCCCGGCGCAGGGTCTCGATCACCTGTGGCGTGGTCGTCGCCGCATTCTCCGTGGTCACGAACAGCTGCCGTGCCCCGGCCTGTCGAACGCCGATGATTCCGGGCACACCGGCGATCACGTCGGCATCGACCGCGCGCTCGGTCGTGACCTCGAGCATCTCGCCGCCGAATACGAGCTTGCGCAGCTCGTCAGGCGTATCGAGCGCGACGAGCTCGCCATCGGCGATGAGCGCGACCCGGTCGCAATATTCCGCCTCGCTCACGTACTGGGTCGTGACGAGCAGTGTTCGGCCATCGTTTCGCAGCGTGCGCAGCTCATCCCAGATCGCCTGGCGCAGCATGGGATCGATCCCGGCCGTCGGCTCATCGATGAAGAGGACGTCCGGGCTGTGGACGAGTGCACACGCCAGCTCAAGCCGTCGCTGCATGCCGCCGGAGAGGTCACGCGCCAGCCGGTGCCGGGCGTCGTGCAGGTCGACCACCTCGAGGGCGTCCCTGATCAGGCGCCGACGCCTGAAGGGACCGATGCCGTACAGGGCAGCCACGAATCCCACGTTCTCCTGTGCCGAAAGATCCTCGTACAGGCTGAATAGCTGCGGCATGTAGGCGATCCTGCCGCGGGTGCGGCGACTGAACCGGACGGGATCTTCGCCAAGCACGCGAATCTCCCCGCTGGTCCGCCCGAGCGTGCCCGTCAGCATGCGCACCGTGGTCGTCTTTCCCGACCCGCCCGGCCCGACCACGCCGAGGATGGTGCCGGGCTCCACATCGAACGAGACGTCATCGACAACGTTGCGTCCATCGAAGGCGCGCGTGGCATTCCGGACCTCGATGATAGGTCCGGGCGCTGCGGCTGCGGTCACGCGGGTGCCGATTGCAAGTCACGTGCCGCCCGCCGAGCAAGCGCTTGGTAGGAATCGCCAGGAAATGTCCGCGAGCGGGTGGGGGCCGATCGGGAAGGGAGCGATCAGCTTTCAGGATGGTGACCGACCCTATCCGGCAGGAGCGATAGCCGCCGCGCGACGCTCGGCAGCCGGACCCGATCGGCTCAGAAGTGCTCGTCCTGCTCGGCGAGGTCGTCGCCGCCGATCCGCGTCTCCCGATCGGACGCTCCCTCTTGGTCGTCGACACGCGCAGGATCCGCGACATCGCGCGACTCGGCAGGAACGAAAGGCTCTTCCAAGTCTGCGGGAGTCAGATTCCCGGTGGCGCCGCTCATGGCGCCACCGGATGCATCGCGCTCGGTCACCG
>JACDBZ010000040.1 GCA_013694645.1 Chloroflexota bacterium | reverse complement strand
GGGTTCATCGTGGATATCGCCGCCCTGCGCCTGCGGGACGGCCAGATCGTCGACCGCTTCGAGTCGCTCGTGAACCCCGGGCGCCCGATCGTCGGTCACCAGGTGCACGGCATCAAGACTGATGACGTCGCCAATGCCCCGACCGCGTCCGAGGTGCTCGGCAACTTCGTGGATTGGGTGGGGGAGACCCCGATCGTGGCGCACAACGCTGCGTTCGACGTTCCATTCCTGCTTCGCCACCTGCCGAATGACCGCAAGTGGCAGCCGTCCGCCGTCTTCGACACACTGGAGCTCGGCTACCAGCTCTACCCCGATGCGGGCGCCTACAAGCTCGCCGACCTGGTGCGCTTCGTGTTCGGCCGTGACCACGCCGCCGCCCATCGCGCCATGCCTGACGCAGAAGCCACGGCCGAGCTGTTCCTCCACTTCACGAACGGGCTGGCCGAGCGGCTCGATGCTCTGCGCCAGGACATCGCGGACGAGGTGCGCGGCGCACGCGAGAGCTACAACCGCGCTGAGCAGGGTGATCGGCTCGAGGACATTCGGCGCCGTCACGGCATCGCCTCGCCACTGATGGACGCCGTGACCAAGGCCACCGTCCGCGAGCTCGTCCTGAGCGAGAACGTGCGCATCGACGGCCGCGACACGAAAACGATTCGGCCGATCAGCGTTGAGGTCGGCATCCTGCCGCGCACGCACGGCTCGGGCCTCTTCACTCGCGGGCAGACGCAGGCGCTCTCGATCGCCACGCTGGGCCCGTCCAGCAACGTGCAGCGCATGGACACCATCTCTCCGGAAACCGAGAAGCGCTATATGCATCACTACAACATGCCGCCGTACTCGGTTGGTGAGGCGAAGTTCATGCGAGGGCCAGGCCGCCGCGAGATCGGCCATGGCGCGCTCGCGGAGCGTGCGCTCCTGCCGGTGTTGCCGGATGCCAGTGAGTTTCCGTACGCCATCCGCGTGGTGAGCGAGTGCGTGAGCTCGAACGGCTCGACCTCCATGGCATCCACCTGCGGCTCGACGCTGGCGCTCATGGACGCCGGGGTGCCGATCAAGGCGCCGGTGGCCGGAGCGGCGATGGGCCTGATCACCGACAAGGAAACCGGCCGCTACGCCGTCCTGACCGATATCACCGGGAAGGAAGACGCCTACGGCGACATGGACTTCAAGGTGACCGGTACCGCTGAGGGCGTGACCGCGCTCCAGATGGACATCAAGACGTCCGGTATCACGACCGAGATCATGCGCGACGCGCTCGAGCAGGCTCGAGACGCCCGGCTCCACATCCTGGGCAAGATGACCGAAGTCATCAGCGCCAGCCGCGAGGATCTGAGCCAGTACGCGCCTCGGATCACGACCATCAAGATTCCGGTCGACAAGATCCGCGACGTCATCGGCGCCGGCGGCAAGGTGATCCGTCAGATCACGGCCGAGACCGGTACCCAGATCAACGTCGAGGACGACGGCACGATCCAGATCGCGGCGACGAGCGGTGAGGCCGCGAAGAAGGCAATCGCCTGGATCGAGGGCCTGACCAAGGATGTCGAGGTCGGCAAGGAGTACCTCGGTAAGGTGACCCGCATCATGAACTTCGGCGCCTTTGTCGAGATCCTGCCCGGTAAGGAGGGCCTGGTGCACATCAGCCAGCTCGCCGATTACCGGGTGCCGCGGGTCGAGGATGTGGTCAGCATCGGCGATGAGCTGATGGTGGTCGTGACCGAGATCGACCGCATGGGCCGCGTCAACCTGAGCCGCCGTGCGGCGATGGAGCGGCACATGGCCAAGGCCGGCGAACGAAGCTGAGGAAGGTCGACCGCGCGCGATGGACGCCGCGAGCGGGTCGAGCGATGGCGTGGCCGCGCTGGCGCGGATCGCGGAGTCGATCCATGGCTGCACGCGCTGCGCGCTCGCGACCGGCCGCACCCAGACCGTCCCCGGGGAGGGGAACGTCCTGAGCGACGTTCTCCTTGTCGGCGAAGGACCGGGAGCCCGGGAGGATCGCACCGGCCGGCCGTTCGTGGGGCCGGCCGGCCAGCTGCTCTCCGAGCTCCTCGCCGCCATCGGCTGGCAACGGAGCGACGTCTTCATCACCAATGTCGTGAAGTGCCGTCCCCCGGGGAATCGTGATCCTGAGCCGAGCGAGATCGATGCATGTGCGCCGTACCTTGACGCGCAGGAGCAAGCGCTCGATCCGGCCGTCGTCGTGACCCTCGGGCGGCACTCTCTCCAACGCTACCTTCCCGGCGCCCGCATCTCCGGCGCGCACGGCCGGCTGCGTCGCTCGTCCAGCGGCCAGCACGTCTTCCCGATGTACCATCCTGCTGCGGCGCTGCACCAGGCCTCGCTGCGCGATACGCTGTTTCGCGACATTCATGGCCTGCCGGCGGCGCTGCTGGATGCCCGCCGCGTGCTCGACGAGGAGCGTGCGGCATCGGTCCAGGCAGAGGCGGTGGCAGCCCCGGCAGCGAGTCCGGATGCGGTCGCCGACAACGCCGAACAGATGACCCTCTTCTAGGAGCTCCCATGTCCGATTTCCTGCGCATCATCCCGCTCGGCGGGGTGGGCGAGGTCGGCAAGAACATCACCGTCATCGAGATCGACGACGAGATCCTGGTGGTGGACTGTGGTCTCGCGTTCCCCGAGCCCGAGATGCTCGGCATTGACCTCGTGATCCCTGACGTCACCTACCTTGCCGAGAACCGTGACAAGGTGCGCGGCATCATCCTGACCCACGGTCACGAGGATCACACCGGCGCGCTGCCCTACGTCCTCCCCAAGATTCCCGGCACGCCGATCTATGCCACCCGGCTGACCGAAGGCCTCGTGCAGGGCAAGCTGCGAGAGCACAAGCTTCTCGATTCGACTCCACTCCATGTCATCCAACCCGCACAGGAGTTCGCGGTCGGAGCGTTCCGGATCACGCCGTTTCGGGTGAACCACTCGATTCCCGACGGAGTCGGGTACGCGATCACGACTCGCCTTGGCACGATCGTTCACACCGGTGACTTCAAGTTCGATCACACGCCGCCCGACGGCCGGCGCGCGGATCTTGGACTCATCGCCGAGATCGGCAACCGCGGGGTGGAGTTCCTGCTCAGCGACTCGACACGCGCCGAAAAGGATGGCTACACCCTCTCGGAGACGACGGTCGGAGAGAGCCTCCACCGGCTCGTCGGCGAGGCGCCGGGCCGCGTGATCGTGGCGACGTTCGCGTCCAACATCGGTCGCGTTCAACAGGTGATCGATGCCGCCTGGGCACATGGTCGCAAGATGGTCGCGCTTGGTCGAAGCATGGAGCAGAACACGGCGATCGCCCTGGAGCGTGGGTACCTGGATGCCCGAGACGGAACGCTGGTCAAGAAGGAGCAGCTTCAGCGGCTGCACAAGGAGGAGCTGGTGGTGATGACCACCGGCTCGCAGGGTGAGCCGATGTCGGGGTTGACGCGGATGAGCAATCGCGATCACCGCAACATCACCATCGAGCCGGGAGACACCGTGATCGTCTCGGCCAGCCCGATTCCCGGCAACGAGGAGGCGGTCGCCAAGACGATCGACAACCTCTTCAAGGAAGGCGCGATGGTGCATTACGAGCCGCTGGTGCACTGTCATGTCTCCGGCCATGGATCGCGCGAGGAGCTGAAGCTCATGCTTGGGCTCGTCAAACCGCGCCACTTCGTGCCGATCCATGGCGAGTACCGGATGCTCGTTCAACATGCGCTGCTTGCCGAGGGCGCCGGCGTGGATGTCGACAAGATCTTCGTGCTCGAGAACGGACAGGTCGTCGACTACGACGGCCAGACCGGCCGCATGGCTGGTTCGGTGGCCGCCGGCGCCGTGCTGGTCGACGGGATCGCCGCGATCGACGGCATCGACGGCGTCGTCCTGCGCGATCGGCGCATGCTGGCCTCCGACGGGGTGGTCATGGTGGCCCTCACCATTGACGGCAAGACCGGTCAGCCGGTCGGTGCGGCGGACCTCGTCAGTCGCGGCTTCCTCTCGGATCCCGAGGATCCGATCATGGGTGCCGCTCGGGACCACCTCATGCAGGCGCTTCGCCAGCGGCACGAGGACGAGCACACCGCCGAGGCTGCCTACGTGAAGACCAAGATTCGCGACACACTCAGCCGATACTTCCATCAGCAGACGAAGCGGCGGCCAATGATCCTGCCCATCGTGATGGAGGTCTGACCCGGCCCGTGGCCACCAAACGGAGGACGACCACGCGGCGCCGCCCGACCCGGCGACGGAGGCAGAGAAGCTCCATGGTTCTCAGCGCACGCTTTGTGCGCGAGGGTCTGGCACTCGTGCTCCTCCTGCTCGCGATCATCAGTGTCATCGCTCTCTTTGCGCCGGACGCCGGCGCGATCATCCGTCCGTGGCACGACCTGCTCACCACCACCCTGGGATGGGGGATCGCATTCGCCGCGCCCCTCCTCGCGGGCTTCGCGGTCATGCTCTGGATGAAGACGATGCCGGCGGAGCGCTGGATGGCAGCAACCGGCGCCGCGCTCGTCGCTTTGGCACTGCTCGGGATGTTCCACCTCTCCGTCGGAGGGAGCGCTGATGCAGTCGCGACCGGGCAGGGCGGAGGAGCGATCGGATTCGGCGTCAGCGCGCTGCTGATCGGGGCCGTCGGCGATGCTGGAGCGTGGATCGTGCTGGTCCTGCTGGCGGGTGTTGGCCTGTTGCTCTACTTCAACATGACGATCGGTGATCTGGTGGCCGCCTACCTGGCCGGCCGCGACGATCGCCACGAGCTTGAGGCCGACGAAGCCCGGCGGTCCGTTGGCCGTCGGCCTCGAGGGGTTGACTCGCCCAGCGGATCCGAGCCACCTGTCGAGGCCGACGCCCGCACCGGACTGATTGACCGCATGCGCAATCGGCTGGGTGGCGGCGGTGAGATGGACGAGGAGCCTCCCGTCATCCTTCGCCGAGAGCGCCCCACGCCGTCCACCACTGCTGCCGGTCGACCCGTCATGCCACCGCCTCCGTCGGAGCCCTCGGCGCTCGGGCAGCAACCGCATCCGGTCAGCGCGGAGCTGGAGCACACAGAGGAGGCGCACCTTGCGGAGGTGGCCCCCGAGGATGGCGTTGACGCAGCGCTCGAGCCGGTGCAGCGTGCCTGGGAGCTGCCGGCACTCCACCTGTTGGCGGATGCTCCGGAGTCATCTGCCGCGCAGATGGACCTCACCGCCAAGGGACAGCGCATCCGTGAGACCCTGGCGCACTTCGGCATCGGCGTGAAGGTGGCTCGAATCCAGGAGGGCCCCGTTGTCACGCAGTACGCGCTCGACGTGGATCCCGGGATCAAGCTGAGCCGCATCGAGGGCCTGTCGGACAACCTGGCGCTCGCGTTGGC
>JACDBZ010000035.1 GCA_013694645.1 Chloroflexota bacterium | reverse complement strand
CCGAGCCGAATCGACGGTACGATTCTGCGCGTATGACAAATCGATCAACCGATGCCCCGCCACGCCAGCGCTGGCAGATTCTCTTCAGCCGTGCCGATCCCGCGCTCCGCATGCGCCAGGCTGACCTGGTGACGGAGCTGGAGCGCGCATTCCGCGAGGCGAATCTCCCGCTCTCCTACACGCATGCGGTCAAGCCGCGGCCGCGCATCAAGTTTGCCGCAAACCTCCCGATCGGGCTGGAGCTGCGAGGCGAGGTGGTCGAGGCATATTTCGATGACCTCGTGCCGCTCGACCAGATCCAGGCCGCCGGTGACCATTTCCCGGACGGCGTGGCGATGCGTGACGCGAAGGAGGTCTGGCATGGCTTCCCATCCGCCTCGTCGCAGTTGCGCGGCGCGGAGTACGAGATCGAGGTCGGTGGAGGTGATGACCTCACGTCGGACGCATTGCGCGGCGCCGTGGTCAGGCTGCTGGCGACCGACGAGCTGAGCGGCAAGCGGCGACGGGGGGAGAGCGAACGGCGCAGCGACGCGGGCAACCGCGACCTGCGCCCGCTCATCGAGGATGTCGAGATCCTCGAGGTGGATGAGAAGGCGCGCAGCGCGCGTCTGCGAACGGTGCTGCAACTCGACGCGAGCGGAGCGGGTCGTCCCGAGGATGTCGTTGCGGCGCTGGACCTGCCGCTTCGCGTGCGCAAGGCCATTCGCACGCGGCTCCTCTTCGTTGACACTCCGCCGATCGCCCGGTAGACTCTGGCGTCCCGCGGGCTGAGCACTCGGCCCGTTTCGGTGTGCGCCGACAGTCGAGTGGATCGCGCTCGGCCACGCTCATGACAGACCCAGGAGAGCCATCTATGTACGCCGTCGTCACGACCGGCGGGAAGCAGTACCGCGTCGAGGCCGGCAGCGAGCTCGTGATCGAGCGGCTGGCGGAAGAGGCCGGTGCGTCCGTTACCTTCGATCGCGTGCTGCTCATCGGCGACGGTGAAGCGGTCACCATCGGGACCCCGACCGTCGACGGCGCCAGCGTGAGCGGTACCGTCCTTCGCGAGGAGCTCGGCCCGAAGCTGATCATCTTCAAGTTCAAGCAGAAGGCCACCTATCGTAGGACGAGGGGCCATCGGCAGCACCTGGTGCGCGTGCGGATCGATGAGATCAATGCATCGGGCAAGAAGGCGGCGGCGAAGGCCGACAAGGCAGAGCCCAAGAAGGCAGAGCCAAAGAAGGCAGAGCCCGAGAAGGCGTCCGCATCGGCGTCGACGAAGGCGTCCGCATCGGCGTCGACGGATGACTCGGCGAAGCCCGCTCGCGCGCGAAAGCCCGCAGCTGCCAAGGCCGATGCCGATGCGCCGGCGAAGCCTGCCGCTCGACGCAGTCGCGCCAAAAAGGCCGAGTCGAAGGAGTAACCCATGGCACACAAGAAGGCCGGTTCGTCCAGCAGGAACGGGCGAGACAGCGCCGGCAAACGACTCGGCGTCAAGCGCGGCGACGGGCAGTACGTCCGGTCCGGCACGATCATCGTGCGCCAGCGTGGCAGCACCTTCCATCCCGGCACGAACGTCGGCATGGGTCGCGACTACACGCTGTTTGCCACGTCGGACGGCCAGGTCCGATTCACCCACGTCACCCGCAACAAGAAGCGCGTCAGCATCGAAGCTGGCGAGTACCAGTCCGCCTGAGGCGGGCACGGAGCATCAACTCAGAAATGAAGGCCGAGATTCACCCCCAGTTCCACCAGGCGCAGGTCCACTGCGTGTGTGGCAACGCATTCACCGTCGGGTCCACCGCGAGCTCGATCAAGGTCGAGGTCTGCAACAAGTGCCACCCGTTCTTCACCGGCACGCAGAACATCGTCGACACGGCCGGCCAGGTCGAGCGATTCCAGAAGCGCCTCGAGCGCTCTCTGCGCTGACACGTGCCAGGTGGCCGGCGCATCTCGCGCCGCACCTCTTCTTTCTCATCCCGGAGCTGCTGATGGCGGCCGGTCCACTGGTGATCGGCGCCGTCACCGACTCGTCCGGCAGGCGGCGCTTCCGCATGCCGGACTTCTTCTATGGCGGGCAGGCATTGATCGAGGGCGTCATGATGCGCGGCCGGACCACGGTGGCCATGAGCGTGCGTCCGCCCTCCGGCGAGATCCAGACGATGTCGGAGCCGCTGCCGGCCGCCCTCTCCGCGGATCGGAAGCTGATCAGGATACCGTTCCTGCGCGGCATGTTCCTGCTGTACGAGACGCTCGTCATCGGCACGCGCATGCTCATGCGGTCGGCCGCCATTGCCGCCGAGGGCGAGGACGTGGAGCTCAGCAAGGGCACGATCGCGCTGACCATGGTCTTCAGCCTCGGCTTCGCGATCGGCCTCTTCTTCCTCCTGCCGCTCTTTCTGTCGACCTTCGCCGAGGACGCGACGAACAATGACTTCGCGGCGAACGCGGTCGAGGGCCTGATCCGGCTCGCGATCTTCATCGCCTATATCGCGGCCATCGGGATGATGAGCGACATCAGGCGCGTCTTCGCCTACCACGGCGCTGAGCACAAGGCGATCAGTGCCTATGAGGCCGATAAGCCACTCACCCCCGACGAGGTCGACGCCTTCGGCACGGCGCACACGCGCTGTGGCACCACGTTCATCCTGATCGTGGTCGTCATCAGCATCTTCTTCTTCAGCCTCGTCCCACGCGCCGGGGTACCCCTGCCGCTCCTCTTCCTGTCGCGGATCGTGCTCGTCCCGTTCATTGCGGCGTTCGCCTACGAGCTCGTCCGGTTCGGTGCGCGCCACTATGGCAACCCGATCGTGCGTGCAATCTACGCCCCGGGCCTCTGGCTCCAGTCCCTCACCACGCGGCCACCCGATCGTTCGATGCTCGAGGTGAGCATCGCCAGCCTGGAGTCGTGCCTCGCATCCGATCGCGAGGCTGCGGCGGTCAAGCCAGCCCTGGCATGATCGACCGGCTCGCAGAGCTGGAGGCGCGCTACGACGAGGTGGGTCGCCAGATGTCGATGCCGGATGCGTCGTCGGACCTGGCGGCGCTCGCGGACCTGGGGCGGGAGCTGGCGAGGCTGGAGCCGATCGTGACGACCATGCGTGAATGGCAGGCGGTCCGTGAAGAGCTCGACCGCACGCGCGGCATGGTCGACGATCCAGACGAGGAGATGCGGACCATGGCCCGCGAGGAGTTGACGCGCCTCGCGTCGCGCGAGGAGGAGCTCACCGAGGCGCTTCGCGTCCAGCTGGTTCCCCGCGATCCGAACGACGACCGGGACGTGATCGTCGAGGTCCGCGCCGGTGCCGGGGGAGACGAGGCGTCGCTGTTCGCCGCCGACCTGTATCGCATGTACGCCCGCTACGCCGAGCGGCGGCGATGGAAAGTGGAGATTCTCTCCACGTCCGAGAGCGGTTCCGGTGGTCTCAAGGAGGTCATCGCCGAGGTACGCGGCGATGGGGCCTACTCCCGCCTGAAGTTCGAGTCCGGCGTGCATCGCGTGCAGCGCGTGCCGGTGACGGAGGCTTCCGGCCGCATCCACACCTCGACGGCGACCGTATCGGTCCTTCCCGAGGCCGATGAGGTCGAGATCCAGATCGACGAGAAGGATCTGCGCATCGACGTGTATCGGTCCAGCGGCCCTGGTGGCCAGAGTGTCAACACCACCGATTCCGCGGTTCGCATCACGCATCTCCCGACCGGCCTCATGGTCGCCATCCAGGATGAGAAGAGCCAGCACAAGAACCGCGCCAAGGCGATGAGCGTGCTGCGCGCCCGCCTGCTCGAGATCGAGCAGGATCGGATGGCCGCCGAGCGTGGCGACGAGCGACGTTCCCAGGTGGGCTCCGGCGAGCGGTCGGAGAAGATTCGCACCTACAACTTCCCAGATGACCGGGTCACGGATCATCGGGCGGGCATCACTGTGCACAATCTGCCCGGACTGCTCGAGGGAGACCTCGATCGCGTGATCGAGCCGCTCATCGAGGCCGACCAGGCCCGGCGGCTGGGCGAGCTTGGCGA
>JACDBZ010000196.1 GCA_013694645.1 Chloroflexota bacterium | reverse complement strand
TTCCCGCGGCCAGCGTGCCCTCGCGACCTGCCGAGATGACCGCGTACTGGAAGGCGATCTCGCTCCCGATCAGGCCCTGGTCGAAGAGCAGCTCGCCGATGGAGGTATCCGTGGCGCCCTGCTCGACCGTGACGGTCACGCGCCGCTGCTCGTCGCTGGCGGGGGCGTCGGCAAGCACCTCGGGTCGATACCACTGAACGAAGTCCTCGACAAGGCCATGCTCGATGGCCCCAGGGTTCTGCTCGACCCAGGCCATCACGCGCGGCGCGAAGACGACATTGAAGCCGAACACGAGCAGGACGCCGAGGAGCGCGATCGAGCCGGCGATCCAGACGACCAGCAGCAGCGGCTGCACGCGGCGGCGGCGGCGCATCGGACCTTCGCGCTGCTCGCGAAGCTGGCGAATGCGCGCGTTGCGGCGCTCCTCGTACTCGCCCATGGGCGCGGGGCGTCGGCTCATGCAGTCTCCTCAGGGGGTGCCGTCCGGCGACGGGCGTCAAGGTATTGTTGCAGGATCACGCGGGCCGCCGCTGAGTCCAGCTCACCGCTCCGGCGCCGCGGACGCCTTCCGGTGCTCGACAGCCGCTCCGTTGCCTCCCACGAGCTCAGCCGCTCATCCTCGTACGCGACGCCGATGCCGGTTGTCGCCAACCGCTCGCCGAATGTTCGAGCGGCCGTGGCCTGGACCCCCTCGCTGCCGTCCATGTTGAGCGGCAGGCCGATGACGATCATCTCGACCGCGTCGGTGGAGATGACCTCCGCGATGGCGGCCAGATCGGAAACCAGGTTGCGTCGCAGGATGGCAGGGCGCGTGAAGGCCATCCCGGTCTCCGTGTCGCCGATCGCGACGCCGATGCGCCGGCTGCCGTGATCGAGGCCGATGATCGTGCTCATGGCTCCGAGGCGGGAGTGAGCGAGCCACCCGTGCTCTCGCCGACGATCGTGACCTCGATGCGCCAGTCGAGTCCTGGCACCGACGTGACCCAACCGGGCCACAGCTCAACCGTGACATCGCCCAGGTCGGCGAGGGCTGCACGAGCCTCGGCGATGGCCCTGCCCTGCACCCGGCCGATCACCTCGCCGCGATCGATGAGGGGCGTCGACGCTGCGGTCACGCTGGCAACCACGATGAGGGAGTCGCCGTCGCGGCGCGCCTCACCGACGCTCACCTCGGACACGGCGGGGAGCAGCTCATGACCCGCCGGCAGCATGCCGCTGTCCCCGGCCAGTCGTTCACGGGCGAGCTCGATGACCTCCTCGTGCTCGACAACGAGGCGATCGTAGGCGAGCGTGCCGGTGATCTCGGCCGTTTCCCGGTCGCGCGTCCCGACCAACCCATCGATCCCGTCGATGACCGGATCCGGTGCTTCAGCCGAATCGGCGAAGATCGCGTCCTCGGTGGCATCGAGCGCGTCGGCCACCGCCACGTCAAGCGCCGCGAACAGCGACGCCTGGGCCTCGTCGACGTCCTGTTGCGTGATCTCGGTCCCGGTCGAGTCGACGCCGCCGGACGCAGCCTCCGGGTTCAGAATGAGCCGCTGCTCGTTGTTCGGAAAGCCGCGAAGCCGCACCGCCACCTCCTTGCTGAGGATGGTGTCGATCGCAGTGCTCGGCACGTTGGCCGAGGGCCCGACGGCGGCGGCAAGAACGTCGACCGAACCCTCCCCCGCCTGGATCGTCCCTTCAGCAGTGAGGGTTCCGGCCGCCACCACGACGTCGGACGACGTCTCGAACGCCTGCTCCCCGGCAGCCACCAGGGTGCCCGCACCGACCGCCACGTCGACGGTGTTGAAGTTACGGAAGACCACGACAGCCGTGGCGGCGGCCCGAATGGCATACGTCCCGGTCACGGTCACCGTCGCCGTCGCGTCGACGGTTCCCTGCATCCGGACGGGATCATCGATGGAGATCTGGTACGACACGGGGCCGATCGGCTCATTGGCGGGCACAATCGCGATGCTCGCCGCGGGAAGCACGACAACGCCCAGGACACCCGCGCCGATGAGCAACACGGCCAGGGCTCCCAATCCCAGCCCAACCGCAGGCGACCGTCGCCGCTGACGCGGTCTCGTCACGGTCGGCGCCGGCCGCGCTCGCACCTGGGTGAGTTCGTCACTCCACGCAGTCGCGGCTGGGGCAGCCATGATCGGCGTCGGCGCGGTCTCGTCCGCGTCAACGCCACGCACGACGTGAATCGAGGCGCGTTTCGTCGCCGCCTCGATGGGCTCCGTCGGAACGACGTTGCGGGCGTCGTCGATGGAGGCGTACGCATCGAGTCCTGCCTCAGCGGCGAGTGAACGGGTGAGCCCGTCTCCGACCAGCGCCAGTCCGCGCTCCGCCTCGTGCGCGGCCCGAGCAAGCAGCCTCAGCGCAACGACGCTCGAAGTGGCGCGCGAGCGACCGGGCGCCACCAGGACGACTCGAACGGCTTTCGTGTCGCGCAGACGGCGAACGACCGAGGTGACCTCGTCATCGGTCTCGAGATAGAGCAGCTCCGTCTCTTCGGTCACAGTGCCATCTCGCGCACCACGCTGCGCATGGCGCGATCCACCGCCGACGCCCCGGCGTCGAGGATGAGCGCCTGGTGGGCGAGTGCCATCGGCGTGACATCCTGCCGCGTCCCGAGGATGCCGGTCGCGTCACGCAGGCCGATCACCTCATCCGGTCCGAGTGCGCGAACGCTGGGCCGACGCGAGAACGGAAGTCGGTCCCACCAGTCATCCTCGTCGAGCACGGCGCGCACCTGCGGGAGGTCGGCGCCACCGCCGCACAACAGGATGCGACCGGGCAGGAGCTCATCGCCGGCGAGGTCACCGATCATGAGCTCAACGCCTGAGCGCCAGATGCGCGCATCCTCCAGGAGGGCATCAACGACGTCCCGGCGGTCGCTGGTCCCGACCCCCAGCTTGGCTGCCTCCGCCTCGGTGAAGGAGACGCCGAGCCGCTCGGCCAGGCCCTTGGTGAAGGCGCGGCCACCGAGGGCGAGCATCTTGGTCCCGGCGATCCCGCCGCCGCGGACGAGCGCAACGTCGGTCGTTCCGCCACCGATGTCCACGAACACGGCACCCGCGTCGCCGAGCTCACCCGGATCGAGACAGGTCGCCACCGCGTATGGCTCGGCAATCACACCGAGCAGCTGGAGATCGAGGGCGTTGGCCACCGACTGGAGCGCGCCCAGGTGCACCATCGGCGCGAATGCGTTGAAGAGGTGCAGCTCGACCTGCGCCCCAGTAAAGCCGATCGGATTGCTGACCGGGTAGCCATCGATCGTCATCTCGACGATGGCGGCATGCACGAGCCGTACGTCGAGCCGATCCATGCCAGACTCCCAGCGGATCCGCTCCTCGGCGTGACGCAATGCCGATTCCTGGGATCGCATCACGATCCGCTCCAGCTCCGGCTCGCCGAGCGGTGCGCGCGGGTCCTCGCGGCGCATGGTCATCGCGCTCGTGGCGCCCTTGACAAGCTCGCCGGCGATGCCGATCACGATGGCTTTCGGCCGACGTCCCGACATGGCGCACGCTTCGTCCATTGCCGCGCGACAGTTCGCGACCACCGCGTCGATGTCGCTCACGGTCCCGGACTGCATGTGGGCCAGGCCCTGCCGTTGCCTGCCGGTGCCGCGCACGATGCCCACGAGCCGACCCTCGGCGTCGTGCTCCACCGAGAGAACGAGCGCCTTGGCGAACTCGGTTCCGATGTCGAGCGCCGCGATGGCGGGGCTGCCTCCGGGTCGCCCCGCGCTGCGAAAGAGCACCGCCACGCGATCCCGGAGCTGCTGCACGGCGGTCACCCTGATCGTGTCAGGCCGTCTCGATGCGCTGGAGCGCCTCGAGCGCCAGGCGCGCCGCCTCCCGCAGGGCATCATCGAGGCGCGAGGCGTCACGACCGCCAGCCTGGGCTAGATCCGCTCGACCGCCGCCGCCTCCGCCGATGATCGGCGCCGCCTCGCGGACAATCGCGCCCGCGTCGAATCCCTCCGAGGCAAGGTCACGGCTGGCCGCCACCAGGATCGATGGCTTGCCCGCCGCGGCGCCGGCCGCCACCAGCACGAAACGCCCGGTCATGCCGCGCAGATCGTCGGCGAGTCCGCGCAGCGCGTTCGCATCAGCGTCGGGGAAGGCCTGGACGACGACCTTCGCCTGGCCGGCGTCCTGCGCGCCGTGCAGCGCGGCGGCCGCATCCAGGCGGCTGGCCGTCGCGCGCGGAGCCTTCGCGGCCTTCTCGGCCTCACGAAGGCGCGCGATCAGCGCCTGGACGCGCTTCGGGACGTTCTCCTCGCGCTCACCGAGCAGTTGAGCCACGCTGCGCAATGCATCGAGCCGCGTCCCCACCAACTCGCCCGCCGGCTCGCCGGTCACGGCCTCGATCCGTCGCAGCCCGGCTCCGATGCTCGATTCGCCGGTGATGATGAGCTGCCCGATCTGTCCGGTGGCCCCGACGTGCGTCCCGCCGCACAGCTCCCTGCTGTAGCCATCGACCCGGACGACACGCACCGAAGCAGGCAGATACTTCTCGCCGAAGAACATGTCCGCCCCGAGCGCCTGCGCCTCCTCCATCTTCATCCACTCCGCGTGCACCGGAGCATTGCGTCGAACCTGCGCATTGACGAGCCGCTCGATCTCGCGCAGGGCATTACTCGATGTCGCGGACTGCGCGGGGAAATCGAAGCGAAGGGCATCCGGCCCGACCCACGATCCGGCCTGCTTGGCCTGCTCCCCGAGCACGTCGCGAAGGGCTCGATGCAGCAGGTGCGTGCCGGTGTGGTTCCGCGCCGCGCCCCAGCGCCGCCCCTCGTCGACTTCTGCTCGGACGAGGTCGCCGACTCGCATCTCGCCGGAGAGCTCACCAAGGTGCGCCGTCGCGTCACCTGAACGCTGCGTGTCATCGACGCGGAGCCTGCCATCGACGCCGACGAGCTCGCCACGGTCGCCGATCTGTCCGCCACCCTCCGCGTAGAACGGCGTCCGATCGAGCACGACCGCCGTTGACTGGCCAGGCACCACCGCCAGGACGCGGAGCCTGTCCGCACTCGTCTCGTTCGGATAGCCGATGAACTCGCTGCGCAGTGCTGTGAGCTGGGGATCCAGCTTCAGGCTCGCGCGCTTCTCCCCGCGTGAGCGCTCACGCTGCTCGGCCATGGCTGCATCGAAGCCGGCCCGGTCGACGCTGACGCCGCGCTCCGCCGCCATCTCGATGGTCAGGTCGATCGGGAAGCCGAAGGTATCGTGCAGGCGGAACGCATCGGAGCCACTGATGACGGCGCCGGCGCCCACCAGCTCATCGAGGCGCGTGCTGCCCGCCTCCAGCGTGCGCGCGAACTTCTCCTCTTCGCCCTCGATAACGTCAAGGATGTCGGCCCTGCCGTCGCGGACATGCGGATAGACGTCGCCCATGAGGTCGATCACCACGGAAGCGGTCTCGCGCAGGAACGGGCCCGCGATCCCGAGCAGGCGCCCATGGCGCACCGCGCGGCGGATGATTCGACGCAGAACGTAACCCGGCCCGTCGTTGGACGGCTTGACGTCCTCGGCCAGCAGGAAGGTCATCGCCCGCGAATGGTCGGCGACGACCTGGTAGCTGAAGCGCTCGCTCTCGACCGTCTCGGGGTCATGGCCGATGAACTGCGCGAGGCGCTCGATGATCGGCGCGAAGAGGTCGGTCCTGTAGTTCGAATCCACTCCCTGGACGACGGATGCCAGGCGTTCCAGGCCGGTCCCCGTATCGACGCTCTTGAAGGGCAGCGGTGCCAGTGTGCCGTCCAGTGCTCGGTCGAACTGCATGAAGACGAGGTTGCCCACCTCGAGCCAGCGTGGGCATGTCTCCGAGTGATCCGGAATGCAATGCGGACCCTCCGACAGATGGACGCCACGGTCGTAATGCAGTTCGCTGCACGGTCCGCACGGACCGGTCTCGCCCATGCTCCAGAAGTTCTTCTCATCACCGAGGGCGACATTGCCCCAACGCACGATACGCTCTGGAGGCAGCCCGATCTCGTCGGCCCAGATGGCGGCCGCCTCGTCGTCGTCGGTGTAGACAGTGGCGGCCAGGCGCTCGTGCGGGATGCCGAGCTCGCCGGTCAGAAGCTCCCAGTGCCAGTGGATCGCGTCGCGCTTGAAATAGTCGCCGAAGCTCCAGGTGCCGAGCATCTCGAAGAGGGTGTTGTGGCGTGGCGTGCGGCCGACCTCCTCGAAGTCGTTGTGCTTGCCCGCGACGCGGAGGCAGAGCTGAGCGTCCACGGCGCGCACGTAATCGCGCCTCTCCTCACCGGTCAGCACGCGCTTGAAGGGCGCCATGCCCGAGTTCACGAAGAGGAGGGTCGGATCGTCCGTCGCCAGGATCGGCGCCGATGGCACGCGCGTATGGCCACGCTGCGCGAAGAAGCGCTGAAAGCGCTCACGGATCTCGGCCGCGCTCATCGGCTGCATCGGTTCACCCTTCGTTCACAACGAAAGCCGGCAACCCACCGGCTCTCGCGTGCATGATCTACGGTCGCCTGGTCAGGTCGATGTCAGGAGGCGGCGCCCTCGGCCGGGGCGCCGGCATGGGCGTCGAAGTCGGTGACCATGTCGGCACGCGCCTGCTCGGCCGCCTGGCGACCCTCGGTCACCGCGTCGCCGATCTCCGCGCGCTTGTTCTCGACGAAGTCGTTGACGTGGTCTCGGAACTCCTCGCCGGTCTGCGGAGCCAGGATGAGCCCGAGCGCCGCGCCGATGAGCCCGCCGATCGCGGCGCCTGCCAGAAAGCTGCCGATTCCGGAATCCTTCATGAGTCGGATGAATCCTCTCGCTTTTGCGGTGATTCTACCGACCCCGCCTCTGGCCGTCGCGCGGTTGCCGTGATCTGGACGGTTTCGAGGCTGTGCTGGAGCGCGTTCATGAGGTCCGTGAGTCGGTCGAGCTTGACCGCGACGTCCTCGCTCAGCACCTCGACGTTGCTCGTAAGCTCGCGAGCGTGGGCAAGGATCGGCCTCAGCTCGGTGTCGGTCGCCCGAGTCAGGCGCCGAAGGTCCGTCGCCAACGCCCGAGACTCCCTGATGAGCGGGGCCGTCTGCCACGCCAGGTAGACGAGCGCAGCGCCGGCCGCCAGCACGCCAAGCCCGGCACCGACATTGAAGATGGCGAGCGCGAGGTCCATGGCGGCGACTCTACACCGGCTGCGTCGCGCATCGTCGGTTTTCGGTGTCCCTCGCGGGGCGCCGATTTCTGCCGAGATTTCGGTTCGTCTCCGGCACAGGTGATCTCACGCCGCAGCCGTCGGACTGGCCCGGCTCCGATATTTCGGTCACTTCCGGCCCAGATCGGGCCCCGCGCTGGCTACGCCCGATATTTCGGTGCGGTTCGTGGGCGGCCCCTGCGCCAACGCGTCCCTCATGCCGGCTGAGCACCGATATTTCGGTCGTTTCCAGCGCGTACGCGACGCAGCTACTTCTCGACGCGAATCGGCCCGAGCGCGCTGAGCAGGGACACGGCGAGCATCAGGACCTGCGCGCCAACGGAGGCGGCCACGAGATGCATGTCGCCGATACGGAGCACCTCGAGCCCCGTCCGCCCACCAACCTGGTCACCGATGACGACGCCCGCCACCGCCGCGACCGCCAGCGCCAGCACGCTTTTCCCCCACCGTCCCCGAATGGCAATGAAGACAAGCAGGTTGACGAGCGCCAGCAGGGGAAACCAGATCAGCCAGGGTGGCATTCGACGCGACGCGCTAACCGTCTGACCGAACGATGCGCCCCCCACCCAGGCACTCCGCGCCGTCGTACAGGACGGCAGCCTGGCCGGGTGCCGGCGCCCAGACCGGCTCGGCCGTTTCGACCAGGAAGCGATCGCCGCCGACCATCGTCACCTCGGCGGGGACGTCCGGAGCCCGATGCCGGATGCGGACCGATGCTTCGAAGCGTT
>JACDBZ010000194.1 GCA_013694645.1 Chloroflexota bacterium | reverse complement strand
GACGCTTCGCCGGTCTCGATCGGCACGCCGACCAGCGAGCCGTACTCGGTCCACGATCCGTCGTAGTTGCGCACGTTGCGGTAGCCCAGCAGCTCGTGCAGCACGAACCAGGTGTGGCTGGATCGTTCGCCGATGCGGCAGTAGGCGACCACCTCGTCCTCGCCGCTGACCCCCTTCGCCGCGTACAGCTCGCGAAGCTGCTCGATCGGCCTGAAGGTTCCGTCCTCGGCCACCGCGGTCGACCACGGCACATTGACCGCGCCGGGAATGTGGCCGCGGCGCTGGGCCGCCTCCTGGGGCAGATGAGCCGGCGCGGACAGCTCACCCCGAAACTCTTCGGGCGAGCGGACATCGACGAGGTCGCGATCCTGTGATCCGATGCCGTCGATGACCTCCTGGCGGTAGGCTCGCAGCTCCTCGCGCGTGTTGTCGGGCAGGGTGATGGAGCCAGGCGCGTGGCTCGGCGCATCGGTCGTGAGCATGAGGCCATCGGCTTCGACCTTGGCTCGACCGCCATCGAGCAGGCGCACGTTGTCGAGGCCCTGGTAGCGGAGCTGCCAGTACGCCCAGGCCGCAAACCAGTTGTGGTTATCGCCATACATAACGATCGTGGTGTCGTCATCGATTCCGGCGCCACGGAGGAGCGCCTGGAGGTCGTCGCGGGTCGCAAGATCGCGCATGACCCGATCGGTCAGCTGACGCTTCCAGTTGACGCCGGTGGCGCCCGGCAGGTGCCCTGTCTCGTAGGCATCGGTGTCGACGTCGACCTCGAGGAAACGGACCTTCGGATCTTCCAGGTGCTCGCGAGCCCAGTCGGTGCTGACGAGAACGGCTGGGTTGGGGGTTGCATCAGCAACGGACATTGGAGGGTCGCGGGCTCCTTCGAGCCATGTTCGACGAGCGCGCGGGCTCTTGCCGCGCGGGCGGAGGGATGTGATCGGGAGATTCGACCGACTGGTCGGAGTATCGCGCCTGAGAGCGATCTGATCAACCGATGCGGAGGCCCTCGTCGCAGCCCGGCTCGGGCTGGAGCAGATGGACCTGCCCGTTTGACCCCACGGCTCCCAGGACGAGGACGTCGCTCATGAAGCCGGCAACCCTGCGCGGCGGGAAATTGACCACGGCCACGATCTGACGGCCAACGAGAGTCGCGGGATCGGGATACGTCACCGTCAGTTGCGCCGAGCTGACACGCTCCCCGAGCTCCGCTCCGAAGTCGATCCGAAGCTGGTACGACGGTTTGCGTGCCGCCGGCAAGGGGCGTGCCTCCAGGATTCGGCCGATCCGCATGTCGATGCGCGTGAAGTCGTCCAACTCGATCATCGGCGCACGATAGCGATTGCGGACGTCGCTCTGCCGCCGGTCCCGACTGGTGGCGCGGATCACCGCATTCGTAGGACTTTCGGCCCGTTGGTGGCCGGCCGGCGGACGCGTATCGTCCGATACGGCCCCGCCCGTGCTCGCCCGGCCGACTCGGATCAGGAGACAACGTGACGTTCTGGAATTGGCGCCGAAGTCCTGGCGCGCTGGCCACGCAGGGCAGCGCGGCCATCGCGCTTGCCCCCGAGCTTGCTGCGATCGAGATCTACACTGCCGACTCCAGGATCGTGGGGTGGATCGCGCCACAGGGCAAACGGATCACGGATCTGCTGACCACTCAGGATGAGCTGCGCCTCTGGCGCCCCAGCCCGGGTCCCCTCGACGACACCACCATGCCCGCGGCGAGTGGCGCCTCGAGCGGCGCCTCGAGCGGCGCCGTGGCCGGAGACAATGGCGAGTGGCAGTCGCTGCCGACCTCGCAGGTCGTGCTGGCCATGCCCCCAGAGTGGCGTGCGAGCCGCCAGCTGCGCCTCCACCGCCGCCTCCGGCGGGCCGCGTTGATCGCCGGGCCCTTCAACGTGACCGGCAATATCCACCTTCACCCGGGCGTCGAAATCGGTCTCCATCTCGTACGCAACCAGGCGTTCGTGCCACTCACGGACGCGTACATCCTGCACAACGGCGAGCCGTCGTTTGAGCACGTCGTGAGCGTCGTCATCGTCAACAGCGCCCATATCGCCCAGATCGTCCCGCTCGTCAGCCTCGCCTGACCTTCAGGGGAGGGGTGCGCCTCGCTCGATCACTGCCAGTGGTGACGGGAGGCGCAGCATGCACGACCGAGTCGCTTGGGCCGAATCCCACTCCTGCGAGTGATTGCGAGGGGCAGAACCTTCGCGTTCGGACCGCGTGGACCTGAGTTCATCACTGCCAGTGATGGCGAGGGGCGGAACGTCAGCGTTCGGACCGCAGGAGCTGAGTTCATCACTGCCAGTGATGGTGAGGGGCGGAACGTCCGCGTGAGGACCGCGGGAATCTGAGTTCATCACTGCCAGTGATGGTGAGGGGCGGAACGGAGCCAACGCTGCTGGTAATCGGGCCGTAATTGGCCGGTAAGCGCGCGCGGCAACACTGACGGTGATATGTCAACCGGGAGGTACTCCCAGCGACGTCGATCGCCTCGTCAGAGCCAGGCGGACGAACGAGCTGATCGCCTCGCCGCGTTCCTCGGGC
>JACDBZ010000025.1 GCA_013694645.1 Chloroflexota bacterium | reverse complement strand
CCGAGTGCCAGGTCGAACCGGAGGTCAGCTCCCTGCGCTCGAGGAGCATCAGGTCGGTCCAACCAGCCCTGGTCAGGTGATAGAGCACGGCGCAGCCGACGACACCTCCGCCGATGACGACGACGCGAGCCGATGATTTCAACGTGGATCCCTTTCAAAGAGAATCATGTGGCAGAAGTGGCGCGCATCTCAGAAGTCGGTCGGCACCCCGCCCTCGGCCGTGCGACGGGCCACGAACGCCGCGAGCTCCTCCTCGACGGCCACGTCGATGGCCGGAGGCTGATACGCCGCCAAGAGCTCTTTGAAGATGCGGTTCGCCTTGGCGGCCGCTTCGGGACTGCCCGCCTCCTGCCATGTCTCGTAGTTCCGCCAATCGGAGATCATCGGCTTATGGAATGCGGTCCGGTAGCGCGCCTGCGTGTGGGCGGCGCCGAAGAAATGGCCGCCGGGACCAACCTCGCGGATGGCGTCGAGACCGAGAGTGTCCTCGTCGACCACGATCGGATCCAGAAAGGCGGAGACCATCTGGAGGAGCTCTGCGTCGAGGATCATCTTCTCGAAACCGGCATGGAGCCCGCCCTCCATCCAGCCCGCTCCGTGCATCAGCAGGTTGACCCCGCCCAGGATGGCGCCCCAGAGGGAGAAGACGGACTCGTAGGCCGCCTGGGCATCGAGTGCGTTCGCGGCGCACACGTTCGATGAACGGTACGGGAGCCCGTAGCGACGGGCCAGCTGACCACCGACCATGGCGGTACGCATGTACTCCGGGGTCCCGAACGCGGGTGCGCCCGACTGCATGTCGACGTTCGAGGTGAAACCGCCGTACACGACCGGCGCGCCCGGTCGAACGACCTGGGTCATCACCGTGCCCGCAAGCGCTTCCGCGTTCTGCTGCGCGAGGGCGCCGGCGAGGGTCACCGGCGCCATGGCCCCGGCAAGGGTAAAGGGAGTCATCACCACAACCTGGTTGCGCGCCGAATACTCGAGGATGCCATGGAGCATGGGGCCGTCGAGCCGAAGGGGCGAGCTGGAGTTGATGACCGTGAAGATTGACGGCTCGCGGTCAAGCGTCGCGTCGTCGACGCCGCGCGCGATGCGCACCATCTCGAGGCAATCGAGGTTGCGCTGCCGGCCGAGGCTGTAGGCGTGGAGCGGCTTGTCCGCCAGGGTCAAGAGGTCGTAGAACGCGTCGAGGTGGCGGATCGACGCGTGGAGGTCCACCGGCTCGACCGGATAGCCGCCGAAGAAGTGGATGGTGTCGAGCATCTGGGCGAGTCGGACGAGGTTCTGAAAGTCTTCACGGTTGCCGACTCGACGTCCGCGGTCGAGGTCGGACACGTAGGGGGCGCTGCTCACAGCGCCGAAGGCCATGTGGTCGCCGCCGATCAGGAGATTGTGCGCCGGGTTGCGGGCATGGAGCATGAAGGACGCCGGTGCAGTCCGGATCAGCGCCTCCACCATCCCGGGCTCGAAGCGAACGCGTTCCGTCCCGGGCTCCACGCGAGCACCAGCCGCAGCAAGGAGGTCGCGGGCGCCGCCATCGAGGAAGTCCATGCCGATCTCCTCGAGGATCCGCAGCGATGCCTGGTGGATCGACTCGAGCTCATCGGCGGACACCACCTCGGTCGGCCGGTAGCGCATCTTCGGCTGCGCCCACGGTCGCTGTTGTGGCAGCCGGCTGCGCTCACCCGTGACGCGGCCCGTCCGGCGGCGCCGTGCGCCGCCCTCCACGGCGGTCTCCGTCTCGGCCATGCAGGTCCCTTTCATGTCAGTGCTCGCCCAGGCTTGTACGAGCCTAGGCGAGCACAAGATGCGCCGCTACGAGGTGGTGGACGCGGGGCTATCCGCCGACCAGTCCGTTGTCCGTCAGGAACGCCTCGGCCACGTCGGCCGGCTCCTCGCCGTCCACATCGACCTGGGCGTTGAGGCCAAGCATGGTTTCGTCATCGAGCGCCTCGGCGACCGGCGCGAACAGGTCGGCAAGGCCCGGATTCTCGTCGAGGACCTCCTGTCGAACATTCAGCGCGGGGAGATAGGTGGGATGAAACTCCAGGTCGTCCTCGAGCACCGTCAGGTCGAGAGCCACGATCCGAGAATCGGTTGCGAAGGCTTCGCCGAAGACACACGGGTCACCGGCATCGGTCGACGTGTAGACGAGACCAAGCTCCAGCTCGCTGACCTCGCTGAACTCGAATCCGTAGGCTGCCTCCAAACCGGGCAGCCCGTCGTCGCGATTGAGGAACTCCGACGCGCCGCAGACGGTCGCTCCCTCCGGGTTCTCATTGGCGTAGGCAGCCAGGTCGGACATGGTGGTGATCCCGAGC
>JACDBZ010000172.1 GCA_013694645.1 Chloroflexota bacterium | reverse complement strand
CCCGGGGGCCGCCGCCCTTGAGGCGGCCGGACGGGCGCGCTACGCGCATCCGCACACCGACGTGGCAGCGCTGGCCGGACAGATCGAGGCCGAGATCGGTGAGCTGCCGGATGAGGACGCCCGGCTGTTCATGGATGACCTCGGAATCAGCGAGCCGTCACGGGGCCGGGTCATCGGCCTCACCTACGCCCTGCTGGGCCTGTTCAGCTTCTTCACCGCCGGCGAAGACGAGTGCCGGGCATGGACACTGCGTGTGGGGTCAAGCGCCGTGGACGCCGCCGGCGCCATCCACTCCGACCTGGCGCGCGGCTTCATCCGAGCCGAGGTGATCAGCGTGGATGACCTGCTCTCGTGTGGCTCGATGGTGGAGGCCCGCAAGCGCGGCCTGCTCCGCCAGGAAGGTAAGGCCTACGAGGTCAAGGGGGGCGACGTGCTCCAGGTCCTCTTCAACGTCGCGCGGTGAGGTCCCTCTCCGCCGAAATTTAGGCCGAACCCGGCGTGGCGGCCTTCCCACGCGGGGAATGACCGAACTATCGGTATGGCTTCCGCTCGACGCCTGCGCAATGGCACGTCGCAGGCCGCACAAGAACTGAAATATCGGTCGAATCCCGCGGGGCGCGGCAACATGCGATGAGCGATGGAATGGCCCGTCCCTCGCCACGCTCGAAAACCCACCGAAATTTCGGTGGAACTCCACGGCATCTCGGGCCGGCGTCGGGAATGTCCGAAATATCGGCGCCGCCAGTCGCGCTAGGAGCGCTCCAGCTCCGCGACGATGCTCCGGAACTCGTCGCTCTGCTCCACCAGGTAGGTGTCATCGTCGCCCATCCCGACGCTCATGCTGGCGCGCAGCTTCTCGTCACTGATATACGTGAAGTCGTGGCTGCGCTCGAGCTCGCGGGCGATCGCCTCGACGAGCGTGTCCTCCTCGAAGGTGTCGATGATGGCAGCCCGCGCAGCGCGCACCATCGAGAGGTATGTCTCTGGGGTATGGTCGGCCTCCGAGACGAGGACCGCGTCGGTCATCAGGTCGGTGGCGCCCTCGTGGAGCTCGTAGAAGAAGAGTCGCATCAGCCGATGATAGACCGGTGACCGAGATGCTGATCGTGGGGGGTCTGACGATCGACCGCTTCACCGACGGATCCGTGGCCCCGGGCGGATCCGTGCTGCATGCAGGTCGGGCAGCTCGATCCGAGGATGCGCGACTCGTGACCCTGACCGTGGCGGGGACCGAGCCCGCAGCTCGCGATGGCCTCGATTCGCTGCGCGAGCTGGGTCAGCTTGCGTGCCAGCCGGTGCCGCATACGACCGTCTACCGGCATGAAGCGCGGGACGGCGAGCGCGTGCTTGTTCTCGAGGCACTCGCGGAGCCGATCGCGGTCAACGGGCTGCGCGACCTGGGACGACCCGATGTCGCGCTGGTCGCGCCGATCGCGAGCGAAGTATCGCCAGCCCTCGTCGACGGGCTTCGAGCGGAGCTGAACCCGGATCGAATCATCCTGCTCATCCAGGGATGGCTGCGTCGCCTCGTGACGGGCGAGGAAGTGCGCGCGCTTGCCCTCAACACACTGTCGGCAGCGCAGGAGCGGGTCATCGCTGCGGTCGATGCGATTGTCGTCAGCACCGAGGATCTCGTGGAAGCCCGCGGAGATCCATTCTCGCAGGCCACAGAGCTGCGACGCCGCGTGGGACCACGGCCGATCCTGGTCGTGACGCTCGGCACCGAGGGATACCTGCTCGACGATCCTGCTCTCGACCGCATCGTCGCCAGCGTGCCGCGCCGTGTCGTCACCGGCGTTTCCGCCAACGGTGCGGGCGATACGTTTGGCGCCGGCTTCGCCATCAATCTCGCTCACGGCGTCTCCCCGCTGGAAGCTGCCGATCTGGCGACCGAACTGGTCATCAGGGTGCTCGAGGCGCGACGGGCCTGACGTATCTGGCGTGACTCGATCAGGCAACGCGCAGGTGCGCTTCGCGCGCCGCCCGCCGCTCGGCGGCGGCGACCCATCGGCGCAGGCGGCGCAGGCGGCGCTCCACCGCGATCCTGGTCCGCCCCACTTCGTGCATCGACCCGCCGCGGCCGAGGGCGAAGGCGATATCGAGGACGCGTGACGCGGCCGCCGTCGCCTCCATGGCCCCGTGGAGGTCGCCGCGGTGCCGCTCACGAATGCGGGCAACCTCCACCCATGCACTCGCCGCATCCACCGATGCGCGGCGCGTGCCGAGCGTCCAGAGCTGCTCGGCTCGATCCAGGTGGCCCATCGCGATGAGAAGCCGCGACGCCACTCGCCGCAGGGCATTGGCCTCCGCCGGGTCGCTGGTCACGGCCTGTGCCGTCTCGACCAGCTCGAGCGCGTCGTCGACGGCGCCGGTTCGAAGCAGCTCGAGCGCCATGCCGCGCGGATCAAGCAGGGGTGCATTGCGCCAGCCTCCGGCACGCAGGCGGCACAGCTCGGCTTCGAGCAGGACGAGGCTGACGACGTCCTGGAAGTTGTGATCGAGCACATCGGCGAGGATGTCGGGCGACCCACCACGCAGGTAGCCGAAGTAGCGCCCGGGCACCTCGCTGCCCGGGCAGTCCGAGCCGCGACGCACGCCGAGCACGCCGGCCTCCACGTCGGCCAGCCGCGCGCCCCCCAACGGACGACGGAAGAGGCGCCGCGCATCGGGCAGCAGGTCGTCGTGCGTGCCGGGGAGGGTCGCCTGGTCACGGAACAGGCCGTGGAACGTCAGTCGTGCGGCGAGCATCGGCAGATCGAAGGTGCGCCCGTTGTACGTGACGATTCGGGGTGACGAAGCGAGGTCTGCCGCCAGGGCGCGAAGGAGCGCCGGCTCGTACGGGTAGTCCGGCAGCAGGTACTGGCAGACCCGGATACGACCGCCCGACACGCGCGCCACGCCGGCGAGGAAGATCACCGTGCCGGCACCGGTCGACAGTCCGGTCGTCTCGGTGTCGAAGTAGGCGGCCGGGGCGAGCTGTCCGAGCGCATCGACCGTGGCTTCGGAGGCAGCAACGCTGCGCTCCACGACCAGCACGGTGCCGTTCTGGGTGACGTCGGTGCGCGCGTCGAACCACCGGGCGAGACGGTCGAGCCGATCCTGGTCGCTCGGCCGCGGAGGCGGGGGAGTGACCCGTTCGGCACGGACGGTCGCGAGTCGATCTGCCAGGGTACGCATCGGTCAGGCCATCACGGCGAGCAGCTCGCCGCACGTTGCCTTGCCATGCACGCCGACCTCCGCGACCGGCCCGACGCACGACGGGCAGCCGTCCATGCACGGGCAGTCGCGCACCATCCGCGCACAGGCGTCGATCAGCTCGGGGTGCAGTTCGTGGAGCCGTTCGGCGAGTCCGACGCCGCCGGGCACCGCGTCGTACAGGAACAGCGTGGGTCGCAGGGTATGCGGCGCCTGGGCCTGCGCCAGCACGCCGATATCGCGCGCGTCGCACATGAGCAGCAGCGATGCGGCCGAGCGAGCCACGCGGGCCCAGCCGATGAGCGCCCCGTCGAGCGTCTCTCGGTCGAATCGCTCGACCACCGACGTCGGCGGGACGATCCAGGCACCGGTCGTGTGCATCTGCTGCTCGGGCAGGGCGATCGGCCCCCAGCCGACGTTCTCATGGGTGTGCAGCTTGATCTTCTTGAACAGCGTCGCATGCCAGGCGACCATCACCTCGCCGTGCGCGCGCAGCGCGCCATCGGCTCCGTGGACCTCGTCGAAGGCGTCGAGGACCTTGAGGGTCACGCCGAGGTCGGCATCGGTGTAGTAGTCGACGTCGACGGCGCGCACATACGCCTTGCGCTCGTCCCAGTCGAGCCGGTCGACGTGGAACTGGCGCCCGGCGTGGATGTAGATCGCCTGCTCGTGCACGAGCATCGGGGCGGCGAAGAGGTCGACCTCGCCGATGACCCGCGGCCGGTCGCCGGTTTCGTCGATGATCACGACGTTCTCCTGGGCAGCCGATCGCAGGCTGAATGCCGAGGCCGGGAAGTTCTCCTGGCTCCAGTAGTAGCGATCGTCGCCAGCACGCCGGAGGAAGCCGTCCTCCTCCAGCACGTCGAGCAGCATCGGGGTCTCGTCCAGCCCGAAGCGCTCGGCGGCGGGGATGGGCAGCTCGAACGCCGACGCCTTGAGATGGTCGAGGAGCAGGTGCAGGTTGTCCGGGTTGATGCGGCCGTGCTCGGGGGAGCGGTCGAAGAAGTATTCCGGATGTGTGGCCAGGAACTGGTCGATGGGCGCCGAGCTGGCGACCATCACCGACAGGCTGGTGCCGGCGCGGCGGCCGGATCGGCCCATCTGCTGCCAGGTCGATGCGATGGTGCCGGGATAGCCGACGCAGATGGCCGCATCCAGCCCTCCGATGTCGATTCCGAGCTCCAGCGCATTCGTTGCCACGACCCCGCGGATGCGCCCGTCGCGCAGTCCCGATTCGATGGCGCGGCGCTCGTTGGGCAGGTATCCGCCGCGATAGCCCTGGATCGGGGAGGGATGTCCGGGCGATGCCGGGAGCGCCTCGCGCAGGTAGGTGGTCAGGATCTCGACGGCCGTTCGTGAGCGGGCGAAGGCGATGGTCTGCACGCCGTCACGGATGAGGCGCTCGGCGATTCGCTGCGCGGTCAACAGCGAGCTGCTCCGAATCCCCAGCTGCGGGTTTACGACCGGCGGGTTGACGATGAGCACGTGCTTGCGGCCCGATGGCGCGCCGTTGTCGTCAATGAGCTCCACCGGAGCCTCCAGCACGCGCTCGGCGAGCTCGCGTGGGTTTGCGATGGTGGCCGATGCGCAGATGAAGGTCGGGTCGGCGCCGTAGTGGTTGCAGATGCGACGCAGGCGGCGAATGACATTGGCGACGTGGCTACCGAAGAGCCCACGGTAGGTATGCAGCTCGTCGATGACGACGTACTGGAGATTTTCGAAGAGCTTGAACCACTTCGTGTGGTGCGGAAGGATGGCCGCGTGGAGCATATCGGGGTTGGTGATCACCACCTGGCCGGCGGCACGGACGACGCTTCGCACATTGGCCGGCGTGTCGCCGTCGTACGTATGTGTCTTCAGTCCGAGCTCGGCAGCGTCCGCCAGGGCACGCAGCTCCACCAGCTGATCCGCCGCCAGCGCCTTGGTGGGAAAGAGGTAGAGCGCCCGCGCCGCCTCGTCTTTCGCGATGGCGTCCAGGACGGGCAGGTTGTAGCAGAGCGTCTTGCCCGATGCGGTCGGGGTGACCACGACCACGTTGCGCCCGATGCTGGCCGCGGCGTAGGCGGCGGCCTGGTGCGTGTAGGGGGCCTCGACTCCGCGGCCGCGCAACGCGCCGACGACCCGTGGGTCAAGCGTTGCCGGCCAGGGGACGTGCCGCGGGGGGCGGGGTTCCAGCTCCCGGTGCGCGGTGATGAGGCGCGCCAGTGACGGATCGGCGAGCATGGACGCGATCGCTTCATCGGCGTTGCCCGCTGGGGCGGTCAGCATCGGCGCTCCTTGATGCGTGGTCAC
>JACDBZ010000170.1 GCA_013694645.1 Chloroflexota bacterium | reverse complement strand
TCCCCTGCTCTAACCGCTGAGCTAACGGCCCACGTTTCGTGCTCAGGATAGACGGACCTCTCATGTATGACAGATGACCGATCACGGCGGAGCGCGAACCGGTCTTACCAAAATGCTTCTACTCTCCATCCTGTGAACGAGCTTGCGGCCAGACCCTCCCGGATCCAGGGACGCTGACCGATGCCGTGGCCGATCTCGACGGTCGTCGTCGCGCTCATTCAGCGGGAAACGCAGTTGCTGCTGGTCGAGGCCCAGGGTCCTGATGACCCGACCCCGGTCTGGATGCTGCCCGGCGGCCAGGTCGAGGGCGGCGAAGGGCTGCTCGATGCGCTCCGTCGTGAGCTGGCCGAAGAGACCGGGCTCCAGATCGTCGGTGAGCCGAGGCCTGTCTTCGAGGTGGAAGTCGAATACCGCACGGACATCGCCACTGGTCCGTATCGGGCGCTGACGTATGCGTGCGAGACCACCGGCGAGCTGCAGCCGGACGATCCGGACGGCCTGGTGCGCAGCGCGGCATGGGTGGAGATCATCGAGGCGCTCGATCGTCTGTCACACCTGGAGTGGTACGAGTGCGAGCCACTGCGCCGATTTCTGTTCGGTGAGGCGGCTGCCGGCGCCGCCTATCGCTACCGCGTGGGCGGCAAGCGGGGCACTATGATGCGAGAAGGCCTCGAGCTCGTGGGCAGGAGCGACCCGTGCTCGGCGCGCTCGTCGCGTGGCGCGAGCGCACGCGGAGAGGGCCAACGATCCCTCGCCGAGACCTGCTCCCGCGGCAGGGTAAGATCGGACGATGGCTGACGATCGCTCCTACATCGATGCGAATACTCGCGAGCGCGAGCGTATGCGCACTCTCGTCGAAGGGCTGGACGACGACGTGCTCACCGCTCCCGTGAACGAGTACTGGACCGTCGCCGGCGTGCTGGGTCACGTCGCGTACTGGGACATTCGCGTCCTGGTCCTCGCCGAGAGGATCGATCGCGGCGAGCCGTGGGCGCCGGGCGACGCCGAGCCTGATGGCGACTGGCTCAACGACTCGACCCGTCCGCTGATCCACGCGATCGCGCCCAGGGAGGCCGCCCAGTTCGCGTTGCGGATTGCCGAGCAATGCGACGCGCTCGTGGCGGAGCTTCCACTGGACCGAATGTTGCCTCGCGACTCCGACAGCCCGATCTGGCCGGGGCGCAGCGATCACCGCGCGGAGCACCTCGACGAGATCGAGGTCGCGCTGCGAGCTCGCGGCTGATCCCGGCCTAGACCTGCTCCTGGTCGACGAGGAGCATGGGCGCCCAGTCCGGGCACTCCTCCGCGATTGGTGCGGGGCGGAGGCGGTCGGCGTGAGGAGTGAGCTTAGCGAACTCCGCAAGGAGGTCTCGCGGCTCGCGAAGCTCGTTGAATCCTCGGTCGAGACGCTTCGGCAGGCGGGCGCGCGATGTGAAGCTGACCGGATCGAGGGTGCCTTGGCCGGCCGTTCCGCCGCCCCAACGCGACGATCGCCGACGCCGGCTCGTCGACCAGGTCCATGAAGTCGCGCGGTGTCGCGGCCTCGCTTCACGGAGGGGTCGCTTGGCCTGCCGCCTCCACGTGGAGGGATCCCTTCAGAATCCCCTGCTGAACGCCGAATCTCCTGCCCTTGGCAGCACCTAAGTTGCCGCAGGAGATTCGGCGACTTACGCACGAAAGCTCACGCTCAGAGCACAGCGGATAGGGTTGGTGGACTCAAAAGATCCCCTGCTCTAACCGCTGAGCTGACGGCCCGCGACCACTAGAGCAGAGATCAGCCGGGCATCATTCGTCGGCTTCGAGGGCGATCCGGTCGAGCGCGGGCTGGACCTCCGTCGAGCTCGGCTGGGTCGCGGTACACCGTCGACGAAGCGATTTGAGCTGGTCCGCGCGCTGCCTATCAAGGGGCCGCGATCCGTTCCTCGTATGTCTCGATGAGGTCGAACAGCTCATCGGCGGCGAACTGCCGGTCATAGCTGGTCTCTGTGATCTGGCGAACCACGCCTGCGCCGGCCAGCGCCTTCAGGCCGTCGAGCGAGCGCTGATGGCTGGCCGCAATCGCTGCCCGCAGGGTAGCGGCCGAAAGGATCGGCTGGGCCGGTAGGACCTCGATGATGCGGGCGGCCGCCGAGTCTCGGCGGGGATGCCCTGCACGAGAACGCCACTGCTCCTGCAGGCCACGTACGGCCTCGGCCAGTTCTACCGACAGGCGGGCCGCGCGCTCGCAGGCGCCGGCGAACGACGCGCACCAGGCCGCGACGCGACCCTCGCGGAAGGCGACCAGGCCGTCGACATAGCTGCTCGGCCGAGCAGCGAGAACGATTGACACTGGAGGCACGAACCGCGGGGCGAGACCCGTTCGACGCAGCACGACGTGGATCAGGCAGCGACCGATACGGCCGTTGCCGTCGACGAACGGGTGGATCGTCTCGAACTGCGCATGACCGATCGCGGCCTGGGCAACCGGCGGTACGTCGTCCCGGGCGAGGAAGGCCAGCAGGTCGGCGATGAACCGATCCACTGCGTCCTCGGGGGGCGGGATGAAGCGTGCGTCGAGCGGAGTGTTGAGGCGTCCGCCAATCCAGTTCTGCTCCCGTCGGAACTGGCCAGGCCTCACTCGCTCCGGCTCGCCGGCCATCAGCGTTCGATGGATGGCAAGCACGTCGTCCGCTGTCAGTGGCTCGGGCCGCTCGCCGATGGCGATCGCCTCCTCCATCGCCACCACGTTGGCGGCGACCGTCTTGGCGGTTCCGCGTGCCGCACGAGGATCGATGAGCGCGCGCGCCAGGTTGCGCTGGCTCAGCTCGTAGCCCTCGATTCGCGAGGACGCGATCGCCTCCGAGCGCAGCAGCAGCGGCCCGACGGCCTCCAGCCCGGCGACCGAATCCGTGCTGTTGAGCTCGGTGATTGCGGCCTCCGCGCGGGCGATCGCCTCGGCCGTCTCGAAGGTGATGCCGGGGTCGAGTTCGGCGATCGCATCGGGCATGAAGGCGCGATAGGTGAACGACGCGCGAGCGCGCCGGCCGCCCGGCGCACCCGGGTCGCCCTGCCATCGACGCTCGACTTCGTGGGCCATCGCTAACCGTCTTGTCTCCGGACCGCATTGAACACTTGGAATAGCGTGATCCGCTAAGTGTTCAATGTCAAGCCTGGGATTGAACGGTTAGTGGACCCTTCGGAATCCCGGCTGAAGGCCGAATCACGCCTCGTGTAAGCCTCGTGGTGCGCGAGCGAGGTGCCGCCTCCGGCGTCGCGTCAGTGTGGATCGCCAAGCACTCCGCTCAGCAGCCCGTAACCCTCAGGTGTCCCCGGCCATCGTCGCCGCAGTTCGTCGGCGCCAAGTCGTCGCCGGACGTACCGCAGCACCAGCACGGCCACCACGATATCGTCCAGCGGCCCTAGAACCGGGATGAACTCGGGAATGAGGTCGATGGGATTGATCAGCCAGGCGAGGAGGCCGACGAGCGCCGCTCGCACCGCGAATGGCACGGAGCGATCCCCCACTAACTGACGAACGAGCCGAAGCACGTCCGGTACGATGCGGACGAGCTGCCCAAGCCGCACGTCGCGCGGCCGGACGATCCACAGGACCGCCAGAAAGAGAAGCCAGACCGCAATCAGGCTAGCGACGATGCCCCAGACGACTCCCCAATTCATGGGGTTTATCTTGGCAGCCCCTGGTCCGGAAGCGGCGCGATCAGTTCACAGGACCAATAGGATCCGCACGCCTGCCGCCATCGCCGGAGTCGGCTTGTAGCGCACCTGCAGAATCCCCTGCTGAAGGCCGAACATGTGCTGTTAGCCGAGGCACTGTTACAGCAGGAGATTCGGCCATTTACGCACGATATCTCACGCTCAGAGCACAGCGTTTAGGGTGGGTGAACTTAGAAGTCCGGCAAGGATGGAGAGTGCGCGAGGGATCGGCTCAGCCTGGGGCAGTTGAGGGATCTCGGCGGCGATCGCGTCAGCTCACCGTCCGCATGCCAGAGTAGATAGTCCAGATCGTAGGCATCTTTCGGCTTGTCGCGGTCGGCCATGGCGAGTGCCTTGAGGATGACCACAACGGCCACCGTCGCCACCCGCAGCCGCACGCGATTCGGTCGACGTCCGGCAGCACGCCCGAGACCTCTCGCTCAACGTACGCCTCGCGCACGAGCTCCGCGCCGACAGTCCGAGGGGCGAGAGGCTCTCCTTCGATCTGCTCGTGACGATGTGAGCGTCCGCTCCGGGTCGTGGCGCGACGAGCGGCATGCATGGTGGCCATCATCGATACACCAACGGACCGCTCAACGACCGCTGGGCGGGGTCAATCGCCATCGCCGTGTCCGGCAGCAGGATCGGCTCGCGGTTGTCGGCGGGTTCGGCCTGCAGGGCGGCCTGCTCGATCGCGTAGTAGGCGGCCTCCATGTTCCGAGCGGTCTCGGTCGCGATGGCCTCGTCGGGCATGGCGAAGGCGTCGCCCATCTCGAAGGTGAAGGTCAGGATCCCGTAGGTGGCATACAGCCAGTCCATCTGGTTGCCGACGTGGATCTCGTCATACGACGACTGGGCGTGCGCATATCGGCTCAGGGTGCCCATCTGCTGCGCCATGGCCGCCAGGGTGGCGTGGTCATCGGCGTCCGGGACGGGGTCCTTCGTGTAGCCGTACGGGTAGAGCACGATGCGGCCGTACTGGTGGAAGGTGACATGCACGCGGATCTGCTGCTGGCCGCCGATGACGCGGCCATCCACGTAGCGCTTGAAGGCCGATGCCTCCGGCGTCGACCACGCCGACGGGCCGCGGTAGGTCCAGGCCGACGGGGAGGCATTGAGCGGGTTGGTGCCCCACTGATAGTCGAAGTTGCGGTTGATGTCGGTGCCGATCTCGCTGCTGCCGGGCGTTGGCTGGCGGTTCTTGCGCCAGGACAGGATGGTGCCGGAGCTGTGGTCGTACTCGGAGCCGTCCGGGTTGAGGTTGAAGATGATGGTGATCTCGGTTGCGTCCACCATCTCGGTGATGCGCTCGT
>JACDBZ010000153.1 GCA_013694645.1 Chloroflexota bacterium | reverse complement strand
GATGGCGTTGGAGTCGGCGCCGCCGCCACGCCCGCCAATGCAACCTGCCAGCATGATCGCGGTGCCGGTGAGCACCGCCGTGAACTTCGGAAGTCGGCCGGTTGTACGCATCGCTGCCTCCTGTCGTGCAATTTGAAGAAGCGGTCACCACTGGGGCAGCCGCATTCTAATCGGTCAATCGCTCCTCGGCGGCGCGAATGTCGGGGATCAGATCTGTTGCGATCTGACGAACAATCGGCCACAGCTCGGCAGGCGGAAGTGCAGTCATGAGATCGGTGAACCCGAGCGACCGGTGCCGAGCGACGAAGTCCCGGTACGCGGACTGGTTCTCCAGGGGCTCCGACCCGACCCAGACCGAGCGCCGAACGGTGAGCGAGTCGCGGCCGGCCGCGCGGCAGGCCGTCTCGAAGGCAGCAACCCGCTCGGAAAGGTCGGATAACACTCCCTGGGTGGCGGTGCCCTCGATCGTCGGGAAGGTGTCCCAGATGTCAGCGTACCGTGCTGCCAATCGCAGCATCCGCGGGCGATGCGCCGCGATCAGGATCGGGATCCGGGGTCGCTGGACCGGGCGCGGTAGGGCCGTCGCGCCGTCCAGTCGATAGAAACGGCCGTGGTGGGTCGCGGGCTCACCGCGGCCGAGGTGGTCAAGAACCTCGAGCGCCTCCTCGAGCCGGTCTACCCGCTCGGGTGCGGCCGGGAACTCCAGTCCGAAGCGGCGGTGCTCATCGGGATACCAGCCCGTTCCGATGCCGAGAATCAGGCGCCCGCCGCTCGCATGATCCACGGTCACCGCCTGCTTGGCGAGAAGCGACGGGTGGCGGAAGGTGTTGCTGCTCACCAGTACGCCGAGGCGGATGCGCCTGGTCAGCGTCGCGAGCGCCGCCAGCGACGTCCAGGCCTCGAAGATGGGGCGGTCGTGAGGCGGATCGGTTGGCATCAGGTGATCGACGAGCCAGGCATGGTCGAAACCGAGCTCGTCGGCGAGGACGAAGCGCTCCACCAGCTCCGGCCAGGAGAGCCCAACCTGGCCGATGAAGAGGCCGAAACGGGTTGCTGGTCCGGCGGCGGTACTCACTGCTCGATCACCACCTTCCCGGTCTCGCCGGCCAGGAAGAGGCGGTACGCCTCTTCGAGATCGCCGATGCCAAAGCGGTGGGTGATGATCTGCCCGAGGTACGCGCGATTCCGCCGCAGCAGCTCATCGTTGGCCGAAAGGGCCTCGTAGCGGAAGTACTCGCTGCCCACCACAGCCCGCTCGGGGCCGATTAGATCGTCGCTGACTGAGATGGTCAGCCCCTGCCCGTGTCCGACGCAGACGAGGACGCCCCGCCGACCGAGGCCGTCGAGCAGGGATCGGCGCGCCGACTCGCGCCCGGCGGTGTCGATCGCGACGTCTGCGCCCTCCGCCAACCCGGCGTCGCGTAGCGCGCTGGCCAGCTTACGGTGTCGCAGATCGACGGGGACCGCCCCCAGCCGCTCGGCGAGCTCGAGCCGGTAGGGATTGAGGTCGGTGATCAGAATCGGGCTTCCCGGGCCCAGGACGAGGCGCGCCATCGCGACCACGCCGAGGCCGACCGGCCCGGCTCCGGCGACCAGCACGGACTGAATATCGGGACGCACCGCCGCCGCGCGAGCGAGCGCCTGCGACGTCGTTCCCATGACGTCGAGCAGGAGAGTCGCTTCGGCAGGATCCAGTTCGGGGCCAGTGGCGAAGAAGTTGGTTTCGTGAATGCGCTCGAATTGGCCGAGGCCACCATCATCGGTGAACCCCATATCTGCCCGCTTGGCGAGGCACTGGTTCGTGGCGCCGGCACGGCACGAGCGACACTCGCCGCAGAAGTCCATGAGGAATACGACCCCACTCGTTCCGACCTGCGTCGACGTTCCCGGGCCCGCCGCCACGACATCGCCCGCCGCCTCATGCCCGGGCGTCACGTCGGACCCGTTGTGCAGCTGGTCGCGGTCAGTGCCGCATAGCGCGTTCGCACGCACCTGGAGAAGAAGCTCACCAGCTCCGGGATCGTGGACCGGTCGCTCCCAGCTCACGATGCGCCCGCGGCCGGCAAAGTGCGGCACGAGCTGCGTGCGCGCCCTCACCGCCCTGCCGTCACCTCAGGCCGTCCCGTCGTAGGTGAGCGCGACCTGGAGCACGCCGCCCGGCTGCTGGAGCGCCGCGAAGCCGCGCGCCGCTTCCTCCACCGGCAACGTCAGCCGCGGGAGTCCGCCCAGCACGACCTGTCCGGCGAGTCCCATGCCGATCGTGCCCGAGCGCAACGAGCGCCACGTCTGGCCGGGATGAACGTTCCCGATCTGGCCGCACAGGATCCGGATCCCGTTGTGGTGGAACTCGTCACCGAGGACGAGGCCGCTCGCCTCGCCCTGGTAGAAGCCCACCGCCACCACGGCACCTCGACGCCGCACGACCCGGATCGCCTCGTGCAGCGCGCGGGTGGAGCCGGTGCACTCCCACGCCACCGGGATGCCCTCCGCGCCGTGCCGTCGTTTGAGGTTGGCGGCGACGTCGTCGGTGCTCGTTGCGTCGACCGTCTCGAACCCAAGCGAGGAAGCGATCTCCAGACGCTGGGGAAGCCGGTCGACGACGTGGACCGGGTCCGCGCCCGTGGCCCGCACGATCTGGGCGGTCAGCAGGCCGACGACACCAGCCCCGAAAACGACCGCCGCCTTGCCGGCGTGCTCTCCCTCCCCGAAGGCGGCGGCGTTGACGCAGATCGGTCCCATCTGCGCGATGTCGACCCCGTCGTCCCAGGTCAGCCCGTCGGGGAGCCGCTGAGCCAGCGCAACCTCGCCGGGGAGCGATGTCAACTCGGTGTGCCGCCAGCTGCCGTAGACGCGTGTCCCGATGGGCACCTCCGGCGCTCTGGTCTCCACGACCTCCCCGGCGGCGCGGTAGCCGATGACCAAGGGGTGGGCCATCGACGCCTCCCCCGGCTCGAAGATGCGCAGCTCCTCGTTCCACCGCTTGTGAAGGTAGACGTTCGTTGCGCCTCGCCCGTAGAAGGTCATCTCGGTGCCGGAGCTGATCGCCGAGCGAACCGTTCGGATCCGGACGTGGCCGTCGGCGAGCGGCGCGGGGTCGTACCGAACGCACTCGACCTCCCCCGTCTTGGTCAGCTGGACTGTCCGGCCGCCGATCTCGCCACGCTCGATCGGTCCGCGCAGCGCATCTGGAACCGGCTTGGTGGCTCTCATCCGGTGACACCGGCAGCCGCGGCCCGTTCGAGGTGCCCGCGCAGGAAGGCGACCGCGGCCGGAAGAACGCGCTCCGGGTCGCCGGACAGGTTGCACTCCATCGACGCCCAGCCGTCGTATCCGAGGCGTTGGAGGCCGTCGAACGCGCTGGCGAAGTCCAGATGGCCCTGCCCCGGCTCGAGTCGCTGCGAATCTGCCAGGTGGACGTACGCGAGCATCTCCCCAGCGTCGACCAGGGCGGCGCCCATGTCGGGCTCCTCGATGTTCATGTGGAACACGTCGCCCATCGCCCGCACGTTCGCGCTTTCCATCGCGCGCGCCCAGCGAACCGCGTCGGCGACGGTGACCGATACGCTGTTCTCGTAGCGATTGATTCCCTCGACCACCAGCGTGCCGCCGACCCG